>JBKKAT010000880.1:0-5200 GCA_046714535.1 Acidobacteriota bacterium
CGGTGAAAAAGGAAACGCGAATTTTTTGTATTTCTGATACTCGTCATAAATCGGGACAAGATTCGCCAGCAGATTTCCATGCGTGATCATCACGCCTTTCGGTTCTCCCGTAGTCCCGGATGTGAAAATAATTTCGAGCAGAGTATCCTTTTGCGGTGCTGAATCAGGCCATACGGGCGACTTCCCTGTTCCAGCCAGTATTGCATTCCAGCTGCTTCCTTTCGCATCGCTGCAAATGAGTTTTGCGTTCGTAATGTTTTTTACTTTTTCAACGTAATCGCGCGAAAACGACGCATCCATGGGAACCACAACAATTTTCATGAGAAGACACGCATAGAAGGTCATCATCCATCGCGCGCTGTTTTCACCCCACAGGATCACTCTGTCCCCTTCCTGGATACCGAGTTCCTGAAAAGAGGCAGCGACATTCCGAATCCCCTCTTCCATTTCAGCGTAGGAGTATTTTCGTCCGCGAAACGCAGACTGTTCGATCAGAGAAATGCGCTTGGGATACTTTTCGAAGGAAAGGAAATCACGAAGGATCATCGACTAAAATTAACACAGAGACACGGAGCCACAGAGAAAAACTTTTTTAGAATTTCTCGGTGACTCCGTGGTTAAAGATCTATTGTGTCTTGAATTCACCTTCCGTGATTGTCTGATTTCCGTTTGCTTCGATTGCGAGGACCTCAAAAATGTATTTCGAGCGAGGTTCGAAAAACTCCGGCGAAACCGTTAAGCTGGTGACGCTCGCAGGAACAAACACATCAAAATGGCGCAGTGGTTCACCTCCTTCGACGATCACCTGATACTGAGCAATCTCGATTCCAGCTGGAGTTACAACCGGATCCCAACGGATCACCACATTTTGAGGATCCAGACGGTCCTTCTTCTTCGGACCGATAATCGAAGGACCATCCGGAAATCTGTGACTGAACGGAACCTTGCCTAACACCGTATCCCCTTCCGTGTTTCTGCCGATGAATGTGTATTCCCCTTCTGGAAATAACGCAAGAAACTCCGGGATCGAAAGATCATTAATGGAAGGCTCGTGGCTTTCGAAAAAAAGCTCGGTCATTCCAAGCTTTCTCACATTAGAACGGCCATCCACCTCAAAAATGACCTTTCCATTCGGACCTACAATATCAATGGTCTTCCATGGATCTGCATCCAGAAACATTTGAACCCCGATATCCTCGGCTGACGAGTTAAATTCGATGATTAGTTTCGCAGCCTTAAAAGGGACTTTGGCGGCGGTATTGGAATCACCGGCAAAAAGTTCTTCCCCAAATCCAAGAACTGCAATTGAAACGATTGTTGCGACCAGCGTCAGGCTGATGTTACGTACTGTCATTCTCATCTTCTTCCTCCTATTTGTTCTATTCAGTTAGAAGTATGAGAGGACAGGATTGCGCAAACCTTTCTCATTCATTACGTTTCCGAAAGGTGATCAGGAAGAGGGAGAGGGATGGGATACGCGCGTCAGAATCAATTGATAATGCTGAAAGACATCCTCAGCAAGAAAAGGCTTCAGCTCTTCGAAAACAGAACGAAGCTGCGACGGTGTGGCTCCCACATTCAATGCCCCGCGAACGTGAGAGTAAAATTGCCGTTCGACTTCTAACACGGCTGTCATTCCCACGATCAAGAGCTCACGAACGACGGGCGAAAGGAACGGCCTCGATAAAACTTTGCCGTACCCTTCCCGGATCATCCAGTCGGCCAGATCCGGATGGAGTTGTTTCATATTATGAACTAATCTTTCATATTGTGAACCGTATATTTTCCGGCAGAGATCTTCTCCGCGTGTTTGCCATTGTTCGATGGAGGCAGGATCTTCGCGCAAGAATTCGTTATTGTCCCCCGCAACGTCGTTCAAAACAATGAACGCGTTGATGGTGGCGGCATAACCGGCAAACAAATGGGTTTGCAAAACGGCTTCCCGAATCTGTGTGATGGGCACGACCTGTTGTAAAGCACGGTGAAATTCTGCGCGCAGTTTCGTCTCGTCCCGAAGCGCGATGCAACTGCAGATTCGAACCAGAGCGTTAATCTGTTCCTGAGAAGAATCCGGCACCTTACATCCTGGCAGGAACCGGAATTCCGAGCAGCCTCAAATTGACTTCCATCGCCGACCGAAACAGATCTACGACTGCAATTCGCAGGAGCTTTCTTTGTTCGTCCGGCTCATGAAGAATCGAATACTTGTGATAGTAGTAGTTAAAAGCTTGAGCGAGCTGAAAAACATACTTTGCGAAGTAAGAAATTTCGAGCGACCGCAAACTGACCGCAATGATGTCTTTCATCTTGATGATTTCCAGGATTATTTTCCAGGAGTCTTCACTCTCCTCATTTTTCTCATCCAGAAGCCTTAATGATTGCAGAAAATCCTCAGCCGGGCGCGAAGCGACACTGAAACCACGCTCAGCCAGTTTACGGAAAATGCTTTGCGACCGAACCATCGCATACTGGAGATACGGACCGGTCTCCCCTTCAAAGTTGAGTGCTTCATCCATATCAAACGTGATGAGCGTATTTCGCGCGTACCGGAGCATGAAGTAGCGGAGCGCACCGGAGGCGATGATTTTTGCCAGCGAATTCTTTTCTTCTTCCAAAAGCTCGGGATAGAGCGGTAAGATTCGATCCAAAGCGTGCGCTTCCAAACGATCCAACAGATCGTCCGCTTTCACTCCAAGCCCTTTACGTCCGGACATTTCCACGAACGCTTTCTGCTGCTCTTCCGCGGAAAGTGTAAAGCCCAGTTCGGCTGCTGTTTTTGGCGAGAGCGTCACCATCTCATAAGAAAAATGGATGGAACGACCGGCCTGCTCCTCATAACCCAACAACTGCAAGCCCTCGGCAACTACCTTTTGCAAATAGGATTGCCGCTGATCAATCACGTTGTAAACGGTGTCGGCGCCGCCAAAAGATGGCGCGCCGGGATCGCCATCGGAAGTCGTTGTGGTCCATAAAACAGAACCATCCGGATTTTTATCGAATACCTTATATTGAAAATCCAGGCCAAGCAGACCGAATTTCCAGAGCTGATAAGCGATGTCTTTTCCGACATAAGTAACGGTGCCGTTGGATCGTACGATCACCTTGTCCGGATTTTGCATATCATCGAAGCTTTCAATGCCCGACAAACTCATGATCCAGCAACCTTTATTTTTCCCTTCTTCCACTTTCACGATGGCGCCCTTTTCTTTTAGAAGCTCAAAAGTCTTCTGCCAGAAACGGAGCCCGATGATGTCACTTTCGTGCGGAAGGAGCTGATAAGTAATTCCCAGACGAAACATCGTTTGAAGATGGGCAAGGATCACGCGTCTTGCAATTTCCTGTGACAGGGTAAAAATGGGTTCTTCCCGTTCTTCCATTGACTTCAAAGTGTTTTCGCGAAACACACGATTCTCCGGTGACTGCTCAATCCAGTGATGCGTCTCCGCGTATAGATCCCAGAAGTAGTAATCAATCTTTTCATTCATCTGATGAAGATCGTTGATCGAAAGCCCCTTTCGTTGAAATCCCAGAACGACATCCGCCAGCTGTACTCCGGTATCGTCTATGTAATTTTGCACTTCCACTTTCCTTCCATAGAATTCCAGAAGCCGAACAAGAACATCTCCCAGACATGCGTTCCGCAAATGTCCTACGTGGGCAGCTTTATTTGGATTGATGTTTGTATGTTCTACGATCACATTTCCGGGCAGCCAGGGCTCAGCTGTTGGGCGGTTATGGTAGAGTTCCCGGGCGATCACGGTGCGTTTGAGCCGGAAATTCAGGTAACCATTTCCGGCAACTTCCACGGTTTCTATCTCATGAATTTGCGGAAACGCATCTACGATCTCCTGAGCAATTATTTTCGGATTCTTCTTCAGGGTTTTGGCCAACTTCAATGCGATTGTGTTGGACAGGTCCCCCATCTCTGGCTCCGGATAGGCGGATTCAGGAATCGCCGGATCCTCCAGTTGATACAGATTTGTGAGAATTTCCCGCAATGACGCTTCAATTTTTTTCTGAATGGTTCGAATCATGGCCCTATAGTTTAACCGCCAAGGCGCCAAGTCGCCAAGCTGGGGCTAAGAGTTGCGGAGGATGGCCAGGGGATCTGTGCGGATCGCGCGAAGGGCCGGGAAAAACACCGAGCAGAAGCCCACAACTAGAATTCCGCTGATTACAACGGCAAGCGTTGCAGGATCGAGTGGTTTCACTCCAAAAAGATAAGACTTCAAAACGTGTAGAGTTCCAAACCCAAACAGGATCCCAACGGTAATTCCCAAAATCAGAAGCGTGCATTTCTGCGCTAGCTGCCGTTTCACTGGACCCTTGTTTCAGCGCGCCAAACAGCATGACAACGCCCCTTCCTGGTCCACCTTTAGCATCGCTCATCGGGAAAAGAAACTGTCCCCAATCAAAATGTTTCGGCATTACGCCAACAATCGTATGGAGCATTGTATTCAAACCGATTTGCCGGCCGATGATCTCTTGATCGCCATGAAAGGCTCCTTTCCACAGGTTGTAACTGATGATCACTACCGGCGCCTTACCAGGCAAATCGTTTGCCGCGGAGAACCCAGGGCCAAGAATCGGTCTTGCTTTTAAGACAGAAAAAAAACTTGAGGTAACGTAGTAGCCGGTAAACCGCATTCTTTCGTCTCCGATCCTTACCTGAAAACCTCCAGTTTTGAAGGCTGCGACGGATTCCAGAGTTTGTGAAGGGCGGACCCATTCTTTGTAATCGTGAATGGTTGCAAAAGGATCAGGAAGTATCCAAACCAGTTGTTCAGGATACTCGAACGCAGTGGGTTTCAATACTTGAACATAAAGAATCGAAAAGATACAGCAACAAGCTGCTATGGATATTGTGATAATAGAGAAAATCAGGACGGCGAAACCGGGATTGCGGCGCAAGCTGCGAAAGGCGTAACGGATTGTTTCAATCATACATTGCGGGCAAGGTGTCCGCGATACACTATGCAGGCGGGACGCCTGCGCTGCCCTAATCGAGCATCAGGTCGAAATGTTCGTGATGGAGATTGTTATCGGGTTTGATTGTGATCGGCTTGCCGACAAACAATTGCATCTCTTTGTAGACTTCTTTTTCCCCATTTTTAAGAGCCGCAGCAACATCAGGATTAACGCGCAAGATCACTTCATGTCCTTCCAGATGAGAGGACTGCTTCTTGATTTCATTCAAGAT
>JBKKAT010000881.1:0-6436 GCA_046714535.1 Acidobacteriota bacterium
TCTTTGTGTCACTTGTGTGCATCGGATTCCTGGGATACCGCGGATATCAATGGTGGCAAAAGTACGAAAAAAGAAAAGCGCTTTTTATCTATTTTCAGAAGAATAGTCCGGTAACCAAAAGAATTCCCAGGGATGCGCTGCTTTACGTAAACATCTACGACTTCAAACGCGTGAACGATGAGTTGCGCGACACAGATTTATCACAGGTCCTGGCCCACTGGTTGGACACCGGTATGTCTGAAAATGAAAAGCCAAATCCACTCCTGGGCGGAATGCTGGAAAAAACAATCTTAAATATAGTAGGAGACGAATTTGCATTAGCTCTTTTACCTTCCAAACAAAGACCTTTCGATTTTCTTGCCATCGCAAGAATCTCGCCCGGATCGGATTTCCTTTTAAATCTCGCATTATCCTCTGCAAAAAATATTGAAAAGATTGATTCAGGTGACGAGATTTTCTACCGGTCTAAAACGAAAGATCCGATCTTTCCTGAGATCATTATTCACATCCAGGAAAATCTGGCATATGCCTCCAATCATTTTCCCAGGTTGAAGGCCGCTTACAGTTCTGAAGGAACAGGTCCCGATTTTCTTTCACAATCCGCCGTAGAGGCGATTCCGGAGGACACCGTCCTTTTTGCACAGATGCAAAAACCGGACGCCCGAGCGTTATTGCATGGAAAAGGAAAGAGCTATCGACTTCAGATCTCAGATTTGCCGGCTGTATCGGCTCATATTCCGGAAATTCGGGAGAGCGATTCCGATGTACTGAGAATTCAAACCAACAGTCCGGGGTTCATTGGCTATCCCTCTGTAACCTATCTTCTTCAGTCTCAATCGGGAGTGCCGGCATCCGCAGTTCTCCTGTCTTTTCCAAAACCGGCCGAAGCCACGGAATTTGAACAGAAAGTTGTGGCCAGCTTCAACCCGGTGATTCCGGAACCTTTTTCGAAAGATGGAATTGACTGCTTGCGTCACAGCTCAGCGCGATCAGAAGAATTTGTTTGCAGAAGGGGTGTTTCCCTTTTAATGGCGCAAGGGGCCTTTTCACCGGATCAGGCAAAATTTGTGGAACAGAATCCTAAAGGTCAATCTCCTTTCATCTTTCGAATCCAGTTTCAGAAAAATGCCATTCGTGAATACCATCAGCGCGTGAAGAACAAAGACTGGAGCCTTTTCCCGGGCAACGAAGCTTTCTACTTTCTGAGCTGTATTAAACAGATCGTTGGTGGAGTAGATGAAACCGGGAAAGAGATTGGCATTGAGCTAGAGTAAAGATGCGATCGCGTCGACCGCGCGATTCAGGGCTCCCGGTGGTCCCAGAGATTCTACGACCGATGCCAAATCGCTCTTCATCCGATCCCGCGCTTCTTGATCGGATAAATAAAACAGCGCTTCTCTTGCCAGCAAATCCGGTTTCATGTTGTGTTGAATCAATTCGGGAATGATTTTCTTCTGCGCGATCCAGTTTACAAGACCGTAGTACGGAACACGGACCAACCACTTTCCCAGAAGCCAGGAAAAAGCCCCGACCCGGTAAACAATCAAAAAGGGAACACCCAAAATTGCGGCTTCCAGGGTGCTTGTCCCTGACGCCACAATTAAAAAATCACAAGCTTTCATCGCTGCATAGCGGTTCTCGCTGATCATCTGGATTTCTGGCGGAGTTTTATATAACCCGGGATCCAGAGATGGTGCGCGAATCAGAAGTGCGTCTGCTTGCGTCCTGACCGCCTTCGCGGTTTCAAGAAGAATCGGTAGATGACGCATCACTTCCTTCTCACGGCTTCCCGGCATCAAACCGATCAACGGACGGGCGTCCCGCGAAAAGGGACTTTGATTCTGAAGCTCATGCTGAACAATTTCTACCAGGGGATGACCAACATAAACGGACCGAACTTCCGCCGCGTCATACATCCGTTTTTCAAATGGCAGGATGGACACCATCAGATCCACATGATTTTTTAAAAAGTGAATGCGACCTTTTCTCCAGGCCCAGATCTGCGGACTAATAAAGTAGAATGTTTTTATTCCTTTCTTTTTTAAGAATTTGGCGAGACGAAAGTTGAAATCGGGGAAATCAATGAGGACAGCAAAATCGGGTGAATTCTGATCGACCCATGCTGTCAGCCGGCGGTACGCTTCCCGCAGGTTTTTGAGTTTCGCAAAAACTTCGAATACGCCCACAACCGCAACACGGCTGCAGGGATAAAGTAGATGGACGCCCCCCTCGACCATGCGATCCCCGCCCATTCCGGATATGTCCAAATCAGGAAAGCGGGCGCGCAGAACGGACGCAAGGCCCCCTCCGTAAATATCGCCTGAAGATTCTCCCGCAACGATCAGCGCTTTCATATGGAAGCGCTATTGTACTGCCAAACCGGTAGGGGGCGACCCTTGTGGTCGCCCGTCGCAGGCGCACAATGCACTGCGGCTACTTTTTCTGCAACTTGATCGTCAGCCTGTTCTCTCCGTCTTTGCGAATGGTGACCTCTTTACTGTAGCTATTATAGCCAGGCCGTACAATCTCGACTCTGTGAGTACCTTCGGAAAGCAATACTTCGATTTCTCCGCGGCCATTATCATTTGCAGTGCCGTAGTAATTGCCATCGATGTAAACCGTTGCGTCGGATGGTTCAACGTTTAAAACTACACTCCGGCGGCCCGACTCTCGTTCGCTCCGATTTTCGTCGCCAAAATACGGTTTGTCATCATTATCCCGGTCACGGTCTCGATCGCGACTGCGTTCGCGCATCCGATCGCGATTGCGTTCGCGCATCCGATCGTCGTCTCTTTCGTAATCATCATCGCGGTCGTAATCATCATCGCGGTCGCGATCACGATCCCGATCCCGGTGTCTGTCTGACTTTCGATGATCTCTTTGATCATAACGGTCGCGTCGATCATAACGGTCTCTACGATCGTAGCGGTCGCGATTGTAACGATCTCTGTCGTCATCACGCTCCGAATATTCTTCACGCGGCAACCGCATGTCCAGATCCGCTATCGAATCCTGACCGGTTCTCATTTCATATTTAATGTGAGCATCACGACCAGGAGTTACACGAACATTCACGGAATAGGGCTGAAAACCGGGCGCTCGAAAAACGATCCGATGCCTTCCTGGTGATAGCTCGAGTCGTTGCCACCAGCCGTCAAAATCATCGGCAACGCCAACATAGTCTCCGTCCACGTAAACCCGGGCGCTCTGCGGCTTTACCTCGGTCCTGACTTCGCCGATGTAATCGCGGCGACCATAGGAATACGGATAGCCGTAACCGTAGCCACCGTAACCGTAGCCACCATAGCCGTATCCACCATAGCCGTATCCGTAACGATATGGATAGAATCCCCCGTAGAAGGGCCGGTAGTAAGGCCGGTAAAAATAAGGACGATGATAATAGGGACGGTGGTAGTTCGAAAAACCGACAAAGAGTCCAACCGAACCAGAAGCGGTTGATTCCTGCGGAAAAGCGAACATTCCTGCCAGTAAAAGAACACTCAATGACAAAGTTCGTAAAAGAGTCATAGCCACACTCCTTTCGTATCCCGGCGCATGCAAAGAATTCGCCACGAGATTCTCTGCAGAATGACCGGAACCGGTATGCCTAGATTTTAGTACGGAGACGTAGCTAAAATGGGACAGATGTTCCCAAAATCGTGGGATCGTAATCGTGATCGTGATCGTAATCTTATCGTTAATCCTATTTCCTGATCAGTCAGAATCATGATTACGAGTACTATCAACGATTACGATTACGATCATGATCCACGATTATCTTGTCATATATCCCTGAGACATCGGGTATTTCATACGTCTGTTCTTCGCCCTGAATGAAGGTTTTCAAAACATCTGAAGCGGAGGAATTATGAATCAGATGGTTCAGAACCTGACTCCCGGAGCGATAAAATGAAGGAATCCGGACCACAATGAAATCGGCGAACTTACCGGTCTCCAGCGAACCAATATTATTGGACATCCCTATTGCCCGCGCACCATCAATGGTCAGCATTTCAAGCATCTTTTGTTCGGAAAGAATCTGTTTTTGATAACGAGCACGCTGTTGAAGCAAAGCAAATCGCGCCTCTTCGAAAAGGTCCAGGCGATTGTTGCTCGCAGCGCTATCGGTGCCAAGGGAAACGCAAATTCCTTTCTCTAGCATGCTGTACGCCGGCGCAATTCCATGACCAAATTTCGCATTCGATTTGGGACAATGCGCTACTGCAACATTGGCTTCAGCCAGAAGTTCGAGATCCTTTTCCGATGCTTGCACTGCGTGAGCAATCAGTGGTTTTGTTTCAAAAATGCGAGTTCGAGCAAGATGCTGGATTGAGCTATCTCCCAGGATAGACCAGTCCGCAGCCCGTTCGCGCAGAAATTCGGCGATTACTCCTTCGCGCCTGCAAATAAAGTCCTCTTCCGCCTTGCTTTCAGCTACATGAAAACTGACCGGCAACTGTTCTTCCATGGCCCAGTCAGCTATTTGCATATAAAGCTCCGGCCGCACGGTATAACATGCGTGCGGTGAAATGCCCAGTTTCAACCTTTCCGTGGAATACTGCTTTTTCAATCCATTGAACTTTTCTTTCAGTCCATTCCATGTTTGCGCAGCAGCTTCTTTCTCAACCCCAAAAATTTCCCAGTAAAAGACACCTCGCAAAGGTCCTTTCGCGAGAACTGCTAATGACGACGGAACATCAGACATGTCAGCAACCGTTGTAATGCCCGACCGGATGCATTCGGCAATACCCAACTTCGTGGATAGAATAAAATCTTCATGCGTTAAGACGTTGTATTTGGTTTCCGTTAATTTTCGAATCCAGGGAAAGAAGGAAAGATCATCAAACAGATTTCGTAAGCCGGTGTACGCAAGATGAGTATGTGTATTGATCAATCCGGGCAGTATGCACGCATTCTCATGATACGTGTCGCCTGGGACCGTGGGGCGAATCTCCCTGATCCGGCCCTCTTCAATGACGATCGCATGTCTCGAGAGTGGGCTGGAGCTGACCGGGAATATCCAATCGGCCGCTAGAATCAAGTTACTCTCCTCCGATGTTGACTAGGTCTCGGCTTCTGAATACAATTATCAATCAGCCTTTTCAAGTGTTCCCTCAAATAAGGTAAAAGCTATGTTATCAACAACTCAAGGTTTATCGGTTAAAGCTCATACTCTGAAGCTTTTAACTGACAAGAAAGTAGAACTTTATAATATTACTCAAAAGGTTAAAGATTTCGTAAAAGCTACATCTATCCGTGATGGCTTTTTACTCATAACCTCTCTCCATACAACCACAGCCCTGTTCGTGAATGAAGTCCAATCTGCGCTTCTGGACGACATCAAGACGATTCTTCACGATTGGGTCAGTGACGACAAAGGCTGGAAACACAATTCCCCCGAATACTCAGATTGCGAAAGGCATAATGCGGGTTCCCATCTGAGAGCAATCCTCCTGGGCCATTCTCAAACCGTCCTTGTGCAGGATGGGGAGCCGGCTTTAGGAGAATGGCAAAGCATTATTTTTGCTGAGCTGGATGGGCCGCGGGAAAGAGAAATCCGCATACAAGTAATCGGAATTTAGTTCAGCCGCTCAATTTTTCGCTAATTATTTTTTGCGCCATTTTTCCGTCAATCAAACCCTTGTAGCGCGCAAGCACTTCCTTGATGACGCGGCCCATATCTTTCTTCTCTGTTACCCCAAGTTCCGCGATCACCTCATCGACCTTTTGTCGAATTGTGGCTTCATCCATTTCAGGAGGCACAAATTCCTGCAGAATCTTCAGCTCGGCGCTTTCTTTTGAAGCCAGGTCGGTCCGCCCTCCCTTTTCGTACATCTCGATCGATTCTTTCCGCTTCTTAATGGCTCGCTTTACCACTTGAGTCGCTTCCGCTTCATCTAGAGCGCTCCTCTTCTCAATTTGTGCGTATTTAAAATCGGAAATAAGCATTCTGAGAACGGACGTGCGTGTCTCGTCTTTATTTTTCATCGACTCTTTTAATTGTTGTTGTAATTTTTCCAGCATTGGACGCGCTCCCACTGATATTGTATGATGATCCGTTCGTAGTAGCGACTTTAGTCGCTATTAGTATAGCGAATGAATTCGCTACTACAAACGCACGACTGATGAAAATTGCAATCGCCAGTGATCATGGCGGATATCAATTAAAAGAGCAGATCAAAACCATCCTGCAGTCGCTGGGTGTGGACTACCAGGATTTCGGTACCAGCAGCACTGAGTCGGTTGATTATCCCGATTATGCCGTTCTGGTAGCGAAAGAAGTTCAAAACGGCAAGCGGGGGATTTTATGCTGCGGTACGGGAATCGGAATGTCGATTACCGCAAACAAATTTAGAGGTGTCCGCGCAGCACTCTGCCACGACGTATACACTGCGCAAATGAGCAGGCAGCATAACGATGCTAATATTTTGATCCT
>JBKKAT010000882.1:0-3325 GCA_046714535.1 Acidobacteriota bacterium
GTGTGTATTAACGATGTGGCGGTTCATTTTGCGAACGTGGAACTACCATTTGGAGGTGTGAACAACAGTGGAATCGGAAACTCTCATGGCCACTTTGGATTCCGTGCTTTCTCACAGGAACGCGCCGTTTTGAAACAACCGAAAACCGGAGCAATGACTTTTTTCTATCCGCCCTATACGGAAAAGATGAAAAAGTTTATTCGGTGGACGATCAAGTATTTTTAGAATGGAGCGCCGGCTTTAGCCGGCATTATGGGTCGCGGGCTTTAGCCTGGCTTTAGCCCGCAGAGCTAGGGATCTTTCTTTACAATTTTTACGGAAAAGCACTCTCCTAACGCGACGGATTTGATTGCATTCAACTCGCACAACAGCGTCTCCTGGATGGGCTCAGGAAATTCTTTTTCCGTAAAATAGTCCACGAAAGCTCGAGTAATGTCCTTTTCAAAGGTGATCCCTTTCAAAATTCGTCCATTGGACAGCATATAGAGATGGCAGATGTCTTCACGCGGCACCATTACAAGCTGATCAAGATCTGACTCGGCGGCTTCTTTCAGAATTGTTTCAAAACACTGAGACTGCTCGGTCGGTTTCACGATGGAACTCCCCCGCTTTTCTAGACATGGATTTTATGTCGCAAGTAAAAATTGTAGCTTGCAAACTCCTCACGAATCGCATCAAACAAATCATCGGATAGCTGAACTTCTGTTGCAGACACATTCTGCTCAAGCTGAGCAGTATTCTTCGCCCCCGGGATCGGCACCACCGGAAAGCGAAGCAAGAACGCCAATCCAACTTGCTGGATAGTATAACCCGAATCCCGAACAATTTGTTTCAAGCGATCCACTTTTTCCAGAACCGCCGGGAGTCTCCGGGGTGTTAGATAGTTTCTGCGGTTATCATCCTTTTCGAATTGATGGCCCGTTCGGAACTTACCTGTTAGCAACCCGGAGGCCAATGGGACCCGCGCAATCAATCCGATCTGCGCCCGCTCCGCCAGAGGAATCAGCTCGTCGGCAGGCGCCTGGTTGAGAACATTAAAGAGAACCTGCAGCGAGTCCACCTTCTGGTTTTCGATCAAATGAATCCCTTCTTCCATCGTTGAAATGGAGACGCCCGAAGCGCGAATTTTACCTTCCTGTTTTAGTTGCTCCAGCAACCGGAAAACTTCATCAGCCTGCCACACTTCAGGCGGAGGATTGTGCAACTGATAAATATCGATCGTTTCCCTTTTCAAACGTTTCAGACTGGCTTCGAGTTGCACGCGAATATGTTCTTCCGAAAAATCCTTGATCGCGCGTCCCTCTTTCCGGGCATTCCCCACTTTGGTAGCAACGACGATTGAGTCTTTTCCCTGCAGACAACGACCGAGGAGTTCTTCGCTGTGCCCGCTTCCATAGACGTCTGCAGTATCGAAGAAGGTTACACCGAGATCGAGCGCCCGGTGAATGGCTTTCAGCGATTCCTCGTCATCCACGGCTCCCCATCCGACAGGAATCCCAAATAAATCCACGGGCCCACCGATGGCCCAGCTTCCGAATCCAATCCTGGAGACATCAATGCCCGTATTACCCAGTTGTGTGTATTTCACAAGGCGACTATTATACTTTGGCCGAGGAGTAGTGTAAGAAGGGAGATGAGGGGAGATATTAGAGATAAGGAGATAGTTTAAATTATTTTTATCTCCACATCTCCACTATCTCCTTCTCCCCCTTCTTACACAGAGCCGCTGATCATATATGAAAGCAGGAATTGTAGGATTTCCAAAAGTAGGCAAAACAACCCTTTTTAATTTACTGACGCGTGGTGATGCTGAGACGTCCCGTTTCGCGCAGGCGAAAGCCGTGAATGTCGGCGTGGCTGAAGTTCCGGATGAACGTCTGGAGAAACTTCACGACCTGATACAGCCAAAAAAGAAAACACTTGCTACTACAGAATTCGTAGATCTGGTCGGTGTGCAGCGTGGCGAAATCAAAGGCGCTGAATATCTTTCCCATCTCCGAACTGTCGATTGCCTCTTGCATGTTGTCCGCGCTTTCGAAGATGAAGAAATGGGAATCGGTCCCGGTGACATCCATCCACACAACGATATTCAGGATTTTAATCTGGAGTTGATTCTGGCAGATCTGGATGTAATCCATAACAGGCTGGAAAAGCTGACAATGCTCGTAAAAAAGATGAAGAACAAGGAGAATGAAGATGAGCTGGCCTTACTGGAACGCTGCTTAAAGCAATTGGAATCCGAAAAACCGCTTCGCGAAATGGAGTTCGAAGTCCATGAAAAAAAGAGACTGCGAAGCTTCGCTTTCCTCAGCGAAAAACCGCTGCTGCACATTGTGAACTTGAGCGAAGAGCGGCTGAGCGAACGGGATCAATTTGTATCCGATGCCTTTTCTATGAATCAAGAAATTACGTACATCTGCGGACCTTTGGAAGAACAGATCGGTCAATTGCAGCAGGAGGAAAGAAAGGAATTTCTGGAACAATATCAATTTCAGGAAACAGGGCGGGACCGTGTGATTCGCACAACTTTTCATCTGCTGGATTTAATTCTGTTTTTTACGGCCGGACCGGAGGAAGTGCGCTCCTGGCCGCTGCGGCGCGGTCTGAATGCGCAAAAAGCTGCCGGCACAGTTCACTCGGATATGGAGCGTGGTTTCATTCGCGCTGAAGTGGTTGCGTATCCCGATTTCGTGAAAACCGGCTCCTTCGCGGAAGCAAAAAAGCAGGGCGTCTTCCGCCTGGAAGGAAAAGAATATCTGGTCCAGGATGGCGATATCATCACCTTCCGCTTCAATGTATAAATCTTTGTTCCGGCGTTCGCTTTGATCATGCTATTCGCATTTATGTGCATGAGACTCATCGCGTTCGTGATCTGCGTAATGATTCCTTTTGAAACAACAGGTTTTTGGTTCCTTGAACCACGGTTTTAGTTGCGTGCAATTTCTGAGGTACGACGATCACCACATCGATTCGTGCTGGATCACCTGGAACCACCCTGACACGAAGATGAAGGTGACTACCTATCCTATGTTGCACGTTGGTCAACAACAATTTTACGATAGACTGTCAGCTGAACTCAGTCGGTGCCAATATGTGCTGCACGAAGGAGTGAGCTGGCGCCTAGGGAACGAGCGCCGTCCATTGTATGACCTTCTCGCAAAAAATCTCGGAGTGGCTGCACAGGAAAACGCACTACGAATTTCCCCCCAGACCACAAAAATCAATCTCGATATGCCGCGGCCCGAATTTAGAAAGGCGTTTTTTCAATTACCGCTGAAGAATATTCTGATGCTCGTTCTTCTTAGACGTCTTCTCTGGATCCTAA
>JBKKAT010000883.1:0-5201 GCA_046714535.1 Acidobacteriota bacterium
TTCAACGGTTCTGAGTTCGATTGTTGGATATTCGGACTTAGTTCCTTTAGGAGCAGGAATGTCGAATGTCCAGCAATCGATTTACGAACAATCGCAGTGGAGCTTTGATCCCATGAATGGTTTGGTGGCAGCGGAAATGGTACAAACAAACCTCGGTGGCTTGGAGGATAGCAAGAAATGGTCCTATGCATCCGAGACGGGCTTCAGGGCACAAAAACTTCTGCGGTTCTGAGTTCAAAAAAGCGAACGTTAAGCGGCGTTGTTCGCCGCAATCCGTTCTCTGAGGCCTGGTATGGCCCCAGTGAGCACCTCCGTGACATGTTCTACGGGAATGAATTCCATTTCCTTGTGAACTTCGTCCGGCAAGTCACGCAAATCTTTTAGGTTTGCTTTCGGCAGGATGACGCGTCGCAAGCCTGCTCTTCGCGCTGCCAGCACTTTTTCCTTTAAACCGCCAATTGGCAAGACAAGACCTGTTAGAGTGACTTCACCGGTCATTCCGGTTTTGCTCTCCACAGGAAGCCCTGTGTAGAGAGACGCAAGCGCAGTTGCAATGGTGATCCCTGCGGAGGGACCATCCTTCTTAATCGCTCCGGCAGGAACATGGATGTGAACTCCCGCTTTTTGAAACAACGAAGGATCAATTCCGAATTTTTCGGCATTGGACCAGAGATAACTATGCGCAGCCCTGGCCGATTCTTGCATAACATCGCCTAGATGTCCGGTAAGCGTCAGCGAACGACCCTCCGGCAAAAGAGTTGCCTCGATATAAAGAACGTCACCACCTGCTTCTGTCCATGCGAGACCGGTCCCGACACCTGGTGGCATTTCTGTGCGAGCTTGTTCCAGAAAGAATCGTTCCGGACCAAGATAGTCGTCCAATAACTCAGGTTGTATTTCCGCAGGCTGACTTTTTCCTTCCGCAATCAAAAGCGCTGTCTTTCTGGCAACCCTTCCAATCATCCGTTCTAACTCTCGAACTCCTGCTTCGCGTGTGTATCGCGAAATCAAGCGTCGCAGGGCTTCGTCACTGATCTTCAACTGTTCGGGCGTCAACCCCGTTTCTTTTATCTGTTTCGGAAGCAGATAACGCTTTGCAATTTCCATTTTTTCTTCTTCGGTGTAACCAGACAGGCGCAATATTTCCATTCTGTCCAGCAAAGGCTGTGGAATGGTATCGAGAATATTGGCGGTGGTAATGAAGAATACTTTGGAAAGATCGAAAGGCAGATCCAGATAGTTATCGCGGAAAGTGCGATTCTGCTCCGGATCCAGTATTTCGAGCAATGCAGCCGCAGGGTCGCCGCGAAAATCACGGCCCAACTTATCGACTTCATCGAGCATCAATACGGGATTGTTAACGCCGGCTCTTCGAATCGTTCGGATTATGGCGCCAGGCATAGCTCCAATGTAAGTACGACGATGGCCGCGCAACTCGGCTTCGTCGTGCATTCCGCCAAGACTCAGCCTTTCAAAGGTGCGCCCCAGCGCTCTCGCGATCGATTGTCCGAGCGAAGTCTTACCAACTCCAGGGGGGCCTGCAAAACACAGAATCGGAGCTTTCGCTTGCGGATTCAATTTCAACACCCCCAGGTGTTCCAGAATCCTCTCTTTAATTTCTTTTAAGTCATAATGATCTTCATCAAGCACCTTGCGGGCTTTTTCAATATTAATTTCATCTTCCGTTCCCTTCGACCAGGGCAATTCCAGAATCAGCTCCAGATAGGTTCGAATCACGTGATACTCGGGAGCCATCGGAGGAAGTTTCTTCAGTTTTGAGAGTTCCCGCTCCGCTTCTTTTTTGATCTCGTCCGGCAACTCGGTTTTGTCAAATCTTTCCTGTAACAGCTGCACCTCGCTCTCCTGTGGATCTTTTTCACCAAGTTCCTGCTGAATGGCTTTCATCTGCTGTCTCAGGAGATATTCCCGCTGCTCCTTCGACATTTCCGTTTGAGCTTTTTTTGAAATCTGGCTGCTCAATTCGAGCACCTGAATTTCATGAGTGACATACGAGTGGATCAGGCGAAGTGCGTCCAGTACTGTGGCTGCTTCGAGCACAGCCTGTTCTTTTTCTACAGGAAGATTCAGGATCGATCCGATTGTGTAGACAAGCTGCATCGCATTTCCTGAATTTGCGAAAAGTTGATTAAAATCCATTACAGCATCGCTTTGAATGAGCGATAAAGCCTTTGAAACCTGCTCCAAAATCGCGCGCCGTAAGGCTTCGATCTCGGTACTGGAATCCTGTGGCACTGGAAATAGACGGATACGCGCCGTTAGGAAAGGTTCTGTTTGCTCAACGTTGACAAGAATTGCTCGCTCTATCCCTTGAACAGCCATGCTGATGATCTCCGACCTGGGACTGACGAGCTTTTTGATGATGGCCTTCGTTCCAACAGTATAGAGATCATCGGCGGTGGGATTATCCACATTGTTTTTTTGCGACACAATGAAGATTTCCTTCTCCTCACTGGCAGCGGCAGCTTGCACAGCATTCAACGAAACAGAACGTTCTACTGATAAAGGCGTGAGAACGTAGGGAAAAACTACAGTATTTCTAACGGGAAGCAGAGGCAGAGTCTGTGTGTCAGCCATTTTAGTTGATCTCCCTTTCGATTCGGATCAATAGCATTCCATCTTTGTAATCGAGTCTGATTTCTGCCTCCTCAAGTCTCACGGGCAGCTCAATCGATTTTCTGAAACGGTTATAGGAAATTTCCATGGCGTAGTAATTTGGCATTTCTTCCTGCAAAAAGTCTCGTCGAGTTCCCTCGATGGTCAGGCAATTTCCTTCGGTCTTGATCTGGACATCTTCGAGGCGGATACCGGCAAGGTCCAGTTTTACAAGCCAGCCTCTGCGAATTTTGTAAATATCGGCGAGAGGCTGCCAGACGAGGTCTCCGAAACCTTGAGCGGAACAAACAAGAAATCGCTTTCGCATGTGAGAATCCTTTTTGCGGTAAACTGGCCCGATAGAACACTAATTCTTAGAAGGATAAAGTGCAACTACGTCGACGTATATGCGCGTCTCAGAGTCCTGAGCCCGACGCGACAGACCCGCGACGCGTAAACCTTTAGACGCATTATGCCGTCCAACATTCCAGCAGCGGTTATGACAAATGAAGAGCAGCTTCTTATCGAGAATGTTCAGCGCGGCGAAATGGGGGCATTCCAGGAGCTGGTGGAGAAATACAAGCAAAAGGTGTTCTATATAGCTCTTGATATGACAGGAAATCACCACGATGCCGAGGATTTATCGCAGGAAGTATTTATGAAGGTGTTTACGGCCATTAAAGATTTCAGAGGGGAAGCAAAATTGAGCTCCTGGCTCTACAGGATCGCCATGAATACATGCATCGACAAAACTCGCCGTAAGCACTTAAAACTCGTGGACATTGATGACAGAGTGTATGAACAAGCAACGACGGCAAAAAATCCCGAACAACTGCTGCATGACCGTGCGACTCAGGATCAAATCGAGCTGGCCTTGCAAAAATTGCCCCCCAGGCAGCGGTTGATATTTACGATGCGGCATTACAACGAACTCATGTTAAAGGAGATTGCTGAGTCACTCGGAATATCCGAAGGAACTGTGAAAGCACAGCTTTTCCGGGCTATTCAGCGATTGCAAAAAGAGCTGGGGGCTGTTCAACCCAGACAGGATGAATTCCAATGAAGCCATGTAAACAGGTTCGACGTTCCTTTATCGAGGCTCTCTATGACGAGCTGGATCCGGCAGCTAAGGAACATTTTCGCGCTCATATGCGCTCCTGTATTCAGTGTCGAAAAGCGTTTCGTAAAATGAAGCGCGCAATGGGAGTGATGAGCCAGCGTGTCCGTGTTGAACCGGATCAGCAGTTCTGGGATGGTTACTACGATCGGCTGGAAAAGCGTATGCAGCAGGAAAAACGAATTGCTGCGCCGCAATGGACACGATGGGCGTATCGCGCAGCGGCAGTGATTCTGTTGATCGGTATCGGTGTGATACTGGGAAGATTGGATCGAACTCCCTTCGAACCAGTCGTGCACATCAAGCCGGATGCTCCGCCGGTTGTGCAAGCAAAACTGGAGCAGCGCACGCAAGACTTTCTTGGCCGTTCGGAAGTTTTGTTGCTTGGTCTTGTGAATTTCAACGCGGAATCGGACGATGCAGGCGCTGTGGATATCACCAGACAGAAAGCACTGTCACAGGATCTCATTCAGGAAGCATCGTTCTTGAAGAGGGAACTCTCGGATTCGAATGATGGCCGGTTGGAGAAACTCGTTGGAGATCTCGAATTAATTTTGATGCAGATAGCCAACCTGGAAGAGAAAGAGGACTTGCCGGAAATAGAACTTGTGAAAAATGGCGTGGACCGAAAAGGACTTCTTTTAAAAATCAATTTGGAACAAATGCGCAAAGAAAAACCACCTTCAAAAAGAGCCACGGGGAAAACGCGTATATAACTGGAGGAAAATTAGATGTTTCGTAGAAAAGTGATTGAAATGATAGCGACCGTGCTGTTTCTGATGTTCAGCACGTTCACATTCGCCTATCCGCCGGGGCCGGCTGCTGAAGGAAGCGAAGCTGCAAAAGCGTACAACAAAGCTTACGGTTTCGTTCTGGATGAAAAATGGTCCGACGCGGTTCAGGCGTTTCAGAACGTGATCCGGCAACATCCGAACAGCGCCTACACAGATGATTCCAATTTCTGGATCTGCTTTTCGAAACAAAAGCAAAATAAATTGGAAGAGAGTGTGAAGTGTTATGAATCTTTTATCAGACAGTATCCCAAAAGCGAATGGTCGGACGATGCACAATCGAACATGATCAATGTTGCAAATGATCTTGCAAAAGCCGGAATCCATACAACGGTCAAAATTGAAGCGATGCGGAAACATGGGACAGATGAAATACGGCTGCACGCTCTCCGTGCACTGGTCGAATCAGGGGATGCCACGCCTGAAGATGTGATCGCAATTTATAGCAAGGAAAAGGATGCAAAGACTCGCAGCAACATTATTTATATTCTAACCGAATTGGATTCTCCGCAGGTCACGATAAAGCTGGGAGAAATTGCCATGAAAGATCCCGATCAAAGTGTGCGGAAGAATGCAGTCCACGCTTTGGGAGATCGTGGTGGAAAGGAATCGATCGGAGCGCTAAAAAAAGTACTACAATCGAATGCGGAACAGGAAATTCGCAAAGCTGCGCTATACGC
>JBKKAT010000884.1:0-2819 GCA_046714535.1 Acidobacteriota bacterium
GAATGGAAGTTTAGGAGTTCAGCCATGCGGCATCGAAACAGGCGAGGGAAACTCGGGCGCAAAAGCGCACATCGAATGATGATGTTGCGGAATATGGCGACTTCGTTGTTTGATAAAGAGCGAATACAAACGACTTTACCCAAAGCCAAGCAATTGCGGCCTTATGCAGAAAAACTGATTACCCTCGCACGGAGAGGAGATTTGGCTGCACGCAGAATGGTTTTGGAGCAAATCCTGAAGAAGGAAGTGGTGCAAAAGTTGTTTGACGATATCGCGAAACGTTATGCAAATGGTAAAGGCGGTTATTTGCGAATCGTTCAGCACAGTGCGCGGTGGGGCGACGGTGCTCAAAGAGCTTTCGTTGAATTGACAACGAAACCGGTTGTCGAAGAGAAAGGAAAGCCGGAAAAAGGGGCCAAGAAGAAAGCAAAAGGCAAAGAAGCAGAAGCAAAGGCAGCACCGGAAGCAAAGAAAACTCGCAAAAAAGCGGCAAAGACCAAAGAAACTGAATAATTTCGGAGGGCGGGCCTTCGTGCCCGCCTTCAACTTGCAATTTGGCGGGCAGGGACGCCCGCCCTCCGAGTAATAATATGAAGTGTCCATATTGCGGCTCAAAACAAAACAGGGTAATTGATTCCCGCGAATCCAAGGGAGGGGAGTCGATCCGTCGGCGCCGGGAATGCGAGGATTGCCAGAAACGTTTTACCAGCTACGAACGTGTCGAAGAGATTTTGTACATGGTCGTAAAGAAAGATGGAAGACGCGAGCGTTACGATCGTGGGAAGATTCTCGCCGGTTTGTTGAAATCCGCGGAAAAACGGCCCATCGCGATTACCGAATTGGAGATGATTGCCGATGAAATAGAGACGCAACTGGCGGATCGGCCTGAAAAGGAAATTTCTACGAAAGAAGTGGGCACCTACATTATGGATTCGCTCCGGCGTCTCGACAAAGTCGCCTTCGTGCGTTTTGCTTCCGTTTATCGTGAATTCAAAGACATCAGTGAATTCATGGATGAACTGAAGACCCTCCTCAACGAACGTTAAACACGGAATTATGGCGAGCCGGCTTCATTCAGCCGGCATTAATTAAGGGCCGCCGGCTAGCCGGCACGCTTTTATTTCTGCTTCTTTAATTCGTAGCTGATCATCCATTGGATTCCGAATTTGTCCGTCAGCATTCCAAAATAAGAACCCCAAAAAGCATTCTCTTGCGGCATAGTTATCGTTCCGCCAGCAGAAAGTCCTTTGAAAATTCGGTCAGCTTCCTCTTTGCTTTCTGTATTGACCGCCAGAGAAAAATTGTTTCCCTGGACCAGTTTCATTCCGTGCGATTCCAATGAGTCGGTAGCCATCAGAACATTTCCTTTCCCAAGCGGCAAAGAGATGTGCATGATTTTCTGACGGTCACCCGCCGCTACTTTGTCAGCCTCCGGATAGTCTTTCCACTGCATTACAGCGTCAAAATCCCCGCCAAATACCGATTTATAAAACTGAAATGCCTCTTCTGTGTTACCAGCAAAGTTCAAATAAGGATTGATTGTTACCATTTTGTGTTCTCCTTTGTCTTACTAATCAATAGTCGTTCGAAGGAGACCAGAATCGACAGTCGATGTTGAATGGTGGTGAATCAACCCTCGTGCAATTGCTGATCCAGCCGGCGCTTTGCGTCGATCACTGCTTGCTGCCCCCCTTCTTCAGCCAACTTCAAGGCTTCGAAAGTTAGAGACGACAGGAGACGCGCCCGGTTTGCAGCTTGATTCTTTTCTTCAGGGTCTAGCAAAATGGCGGCTTTTAAATCCTGTGCTGCTTCCTGAAAATGGCCCAGGTGCAAATAGCATTCACCACGATTTGTCAAAGTGTTGATGTCTGCGGGATGTAATTTCAACGCCTGGCTGTAATTCTCAATCGCCCGTTCGAACTCATTTTGCTGTTGGCGAATGGAGCCCAAAATCGCATGAGCATAAGGGTTTGAAGGTTCCAGTGAAACCAGACCTTCGAAAACATCACGGGCTTCGAGCAGTTTCCCCTGCTGATAATAGGCATGACCGAGATTCATCAACGCGACAAGGGACTCCGGCGTTACAGAAATCGCTTCTGCTAAAGAGGTTTGTTGTTGTGTATCCATGTTTTCACGCTACCTTAACTTGCGGGTGATTTCTCTTTCCAATCGCATTGTTGATTCGAGCACAGTTTTAACGTGCGGGCCCAGTTTTTGAAGAGCTGTTAAAGCGTCACCCTTTTTTTGCGCATCTTCCGATTGCAGTTCCTTGAGCTTTGCAATTAATTCCTTCAGCTGTTGATCCGCTTTCTTAAGATCGGATTGCGACTGGTTCATTGCGATTTCAGCGGCTTTTTGCATGATGGTTCCTGCGCCTTGCGCTGCCCCCGTTATTGCACCTCCTGCGTTTGCAATAGAGGATACTAGGTTTACAGTCGCAGCATCACGTTCTTTTGAGATTCTAGCTTCCGCTGCCCTGATTTCATTGCGTTTTTGGGTAAGTGAGCTCTCCCGCATAACCTTTCGGCCTTCAGCTGTTGCGGCTGCAATATCCGCCGCAGTGTTTGCTGCGGTGCCTGCCGCTCCGAGTGCCGCACCTGCTCCTGCGCCGGTTGCAGCGCCCGCTGCCCCTGCTGCAGCGCCTCCGGCTCCCAGTCCCGCGCTCACTCCTCCGGTCACTGCCGCGCCTGCAGCTCCAACTGCGGCACCCGCCCCTGCGCTGACGCCTGCGGTTCCTCCAGCCGCAGCACCTTGTGCTGCCGCACCCGCTATTCCAGCCGCAGCACCCGCAGCAGCGCCAGCCACAGCACCCGCAGCAC
>JBKKAT010000885.1:0-3539 GCA_046714535.1 Acidobacteriota bacterium
TCACAACGCCCATGCTGAATAAATCCGTGCGCGCATCAGCACGCAATCCACGCGCTTGTTCGGGAGACATGTATCTTGCCGTGCCCAGAATGATTCCGCTTTCGGTTTTCAGCTCAGACATGTTCTGCGTTTCGTCATCACCGCTCGGACTTCGGGCTTCCGTCAACATCGCCAATCCGAAGTCCAGCACTTTTACCAAACCATCCTGCCTCACCATAATGTTCTCGGGCTTGATGTCACGATGCACAATTCCGGCCTGGTGAGCTTCGGCTAGAGCACTCGCGACCTGAATTGCAATATCCAGTGCCGGTTCGACTTCCATTTTTTCACCGCTCATGAATTTGCGAAGCGTTTGCCCTTCAACGTATTCGGTAGCTATGTACTGAACTGGTCCCGAATATCCGATATCGTAGATGGTAAGAATGTTCGGATGGTTCAACGCAGAGGCCGCCCGCGCTTCCCTTTCAAACCGGCGGACAATTTCCTGATCCGGAATCAACTGTCCTTGCAACAGTTTTAAGGCGACTTTGCGGCCCAGGCGAATATCCCGCGCGAGATATACTTCGCCCATGCCGCCGGCGCCAATGAACGAAAAAAGATGATAATGCCCGATCCGTTGGCCTATCCGGGAACGATCCGGATCCTCCGCGAGCATTTTTGCGGCAACTTCCAGCGCCGGTGTTTCAATAAATTTAGCCGCACGCGACTCGTACGACAATAGTGACTCCACTTCCTGACGTAACTCCGGGTCGCTGCCGCACGCTTCCTTTAAAAAAGAGGCCCGTTCCTCCGGCTTGACCTCCAGCGCTGCGCTATAAACTCTTTCTACTTCTTTCCAGCGTTCGGGAGTCATGCTTGCTTGCTCAGGTGACGCAACAGCCAGACTTTTGCCGTCTTCCAATCACGCATGATGGTTTCGGGTGAGACACTCAGGACCTCCGCCGTTTCTTCAACACTCATTCCACCGAAAAAGCGCATTTCCACCACTTTGCTTTTTCTGGTATCCACCGCGGCAAGCGCGCTTAACGCGTCATCCAGCGCGACCAGATCCGGTCCTTTTTCTGCAGTCAGCACCATCGCTTCATCCAACGATACATGGATCGTTTTGCCACCACGCTTGAGGTACTGTCGCGAGCGCGCGAAATCCACAAGAATGCGGCGCATCAATCGCGCGGAAATCGCGAAAAAATGACTTCGATTCTGCCAGCGCACGTTCGGCATATCAACGAGCCGCACATAGGCTTCGTTGACCAAAGCCGTTGTCTGCAAAGTATGGCCGGCCCGTTCCCTGTTCATGTATCGATGCGCCAGCCGCCGCAATTCTTCGTACACAACCGGCATCAGTTTTTCCAGAGCTGATTCATCCCCCTCGCTCCACGCATTCAGCAATCTCGTGATCTCCACCGCCGAAGCCTTCCCCATCTATGTGTTATACCACGATGAGCCAACCACAAATGAGCGCCGGCTATGGAGCGCCGGCTTTAGCCGGCATTATGGGTCGTGGGCTTCAGCCCACGAATTGCATGACAGTTTTTCCCGCCATTTCCCGCTATTCACAAATGAAGGAGGAAATTCAAATGTCTAAGTACCTCTTGATTGAATCAAAAGATCCGTTTGACATAGCACGGATAGCGAGGACTTTTTAGATCTCGCAGGCAGGATCGCCGCTAAAGGTGATTCCGTAACTTTATTACTCATCCAGAACGGAGTTTTAACGTTGCGGAAAGGAACGACCTTTGATCGCAGAATTCGTGAGCTGATGGAAGCCAGAGTAAAAATTCTGGCCGACAATTTTTCGCTGAGTGAACGTGCAATTCAAGAACGAAATCGATTGGAAGGGATTGTCGTTTGTGGAATTGATCGTGTCATCGAAACATTGATGGAGCCAGGAACAAAAACGATCTGGCATTAAGGAGAAGATATGGAAGCAAAAAGATTGACTCTGGCAATCATGGATGCGCCCTATGAGTCTGCGAATACAGCAACAGCATTTCGCATGATTCACGCTGCGCTGAATCGCGGATATCACGTCACCGTCTTTGCCTATGAAGGAGCGGTTGGTCTCACAATGAGCGGGCAACAGCCGCACGCGAATCCAGTGAAAGGGACAACGGTAGAAGAGGAGCAACATCCAACAACGAAAGATTGGATTGCGTCTTTGTTCCGGTTTGCCGAAGAAAAAGGAGTGAAACTGGATTGGATCAACTGCGGCCTTTGCGTGGATGAAAGAGGGGCCGGAGATTGGATTCAGGGCCCGCGCCGGGGCAGCCCGAAAGATTTCCTGGATGCTTCCCTTTCCAGTGATGCAACGCTCGTCATCGCAACCAGCTAAACGGAGATCATCATGAAAAAAATTCTAAGCATCGTACAGACCGGTTATCGAGCCACGATTGAAGAGCAAGACGACACCATATTGTGGTTCAATCATGCAATTAAGAATTCCGGAGCAGATGTCACCATCCTTCTTGCGCGGAATGCTGTGAATTACGCAGTGCCCGGACAAAAAACAGAAAATGGACCTTTGGGCTTACGCCCTCCGCAAATCGATCAGGACCTTGGAAAGATGATTGCAAAGGGCATCCCTGTTTACATTTTAGAAGAAGACGCATGGGAGCGTGGTCTGGACGACCTGGAGCTATTATCCGGTGTGCAGAAAATCAGCCGTGAAGATCTGCCGCATCTGTTCGATCAGTACGATCAAATCTGGCACTGGTGAATAAGGACCGCAGGCGTTATGGAGCTCAGGCCTCACGCCGGCATTACGGACCGCGGACCTCCGGCCGATGAGCTCATCGTCCGGAGATGGCGGGCCAGACGATATGCCATAAAGAGTAGCTAACGAGCCGTTGTTCCACTGCGGCAAGAAATCCAAATGAGCGAAACAACCAGATTTCAAAGATGTTCGCCAGATAGCTGACTGTGTTCCGTCCTGTCTCGATCCAATTCCATTGCCCGGGATCTACAACGTATGGGCGGCTCTCCCAAAGTGAGAGTATGGCCGCTGTAATCCAGAAGACATGATTCTGATGTTTTCGTTTCAGCATTAGATCCGAAAAGAGAAAAAGAATCAGCGGCACCGGCAGCAAATGAAAAACAATTTCAGAAATGAGTGCACCATATATATAAAGGATGAATCCTTCCGGAAGAGGATGGTGCACACTTTTCAGACCATACAGTTGTGCCAAGGGATGAATGACATCAAAAAGAATACTGGCCAGACCGGTGAACACCCCCAGAACCAGAGGCAGGATCCATTTTCGTGGTGAGGGAATAGACGGATCCCACAATTCCGGAAAGCCTACTCTTCTCGCAAGCACAACACCAACTGCTCCCCAAAGCGAAATAGAGAAAACGAATGGCCATTTCACCATTGTTCTTTGTCCCTCATTCTTGAAATCCAAAGACATAAAGGACAATGCGAAGTTGCAAACAATCAACGTAATTACGATCGCAATGTAAATCCGGTTCGAAACCTTACGCGAATCAATGGAGCGGCCAAATTTAGATTACGAACGCGAATAAAAAAGGTTGCATCGAGT
>JBKKAT010000886.1:0-4331 GCA_046714535.1 Acidobacteriota bacterium
GGTTACGTCTGCGCAGGATCACACAAGAGGATGTTTCTATATACTTCACATTTTTTTCCGATCCGGAAACGATGCGTTTCTATCCCGCCACGCGATCTCTTCAAGAAACGCAACAGTTCGTGGATCGTCAGCTTCGCCGTTACGAAACGAGCGGGTACGGACCATGGGCAACGATCCTGAAATCAGAAGATCAAGTGATCGGATACTGCGGGCTGATTCCCCAGATTGTTGATGAGAAACCGGAAGTCGAGATTGGGTATCTTGTGGAACGTTCCCGTTGGCGTCGGGGATTTGCTTCGGAAGCCGCGATTGCGTGCCGCGATTACGCATTACAAAGGCTGGGTCTTCACCGCCTGATTTCGCTCATCGATCCGGCGAATGTTGCTTCCATCGGTGTTGCGCGAAAAGTGGGAATGACGCTGGAAAAGCAATCTTTCTGGCAAGGAAAGCTGATGAATGTCTATTCGTTAAATAATCGTGGATCGTGATCTTGATCGTAATTGTAATGCTATTTCATCATTCGACGGGATTACGATTACGATCAAAATCAAGATCACGATGATTACCCCTCCGATTTCAATGCTGGGAGAAGGGGAATGCGCAAAGCGGACAGTACTGCTGCAATGCTCGCCGTCATTCCAACAATAAAAACAATCAAAAGCGTCAGAGTAAGAGATTCCCAGGGCACTTCCGGAGACTGAGCGAGAATATGTGGCAAGATCGAAATGGCAGCCGAGAAACATCCGGCGCCGATCCCGATCAGCAACAAAAACGCATTTTCGGCGAGCACGAACCAGCCGAGAGTCTTTCGTCGAAAACCGAAAGCACGCATTGTTGCCAGCTCCGCTCTTCTTTCAATCACGTTTCGAATCAAAATGATCCCGAGTCCCAGTGTGCCGAGTAATAGTCCAAGTCCGCCCAGCGTTTGAAATGTCGACAGATAGGTGTTTTCTACAGCATGATAGGCAGCTAGTTTCTCTTCAGCAGGCACAGCATCGAATCCATAAACACCAAGATCGGTCTCCAGTGTTTCCAAAACTTTTTTGCGGTTTTGCAGATCCGTTTCGATCAAGAAATAGGAGTGACCCCCGTTACCTGGAAAATATTCCAAAAAATTCTTTTCCGATATGAGAAGCTCGCTTTGCAACAGGCTGCCTTTGAGTAACGCAACGAGCTTGAGCCGCACCGGCTTTCCGGAGTCATTCGAAATTGTTACTTCATCTCCCAGTTTCTTGTGAAGAATCCATTGCACAGAATTGTAATCTCCGATCGCTGGAATCACGCCCTTTTCTTCCTCGTTCAGAAGAAGCCAGGAATTCGGCGCGTCTTTGATGGTTTGTTGAAAAGAAAAACCGCCCCGTTTGATGAAGTCTTGCGTTGCGCCCAGGATTCGTGGCCTTTGTGGCTGGTAAAGATTTAAACAACTTGTGTCATCGCCCGGCAGTAACCGGAACCCGAAAATACGGGCCCCCTCCACTTTCCATTCTTCGTAAATAGGCACATCAGAAGATGCAACCAGACTGAAACCGCCTGTGCCGGAGCTCTTCACCAGCGGATCGCTTTCCTGGGATTTACGGCTTGCGCCAACAGCCACAATCACAAAGCAAGCGGAAGCAACGAGTGAAACACTCAGCAAGCTCCGGCCCGGATTGTGAACTCCGCTTCGCATCGCCATTCGGAAGGTTGTGATCCAGCCTGTTCCGGGACGCAAAAGACTTTTCCGTGACCTCAGCCAGTACGAAAAAAACGCCAGACACATAACCAGAAAAGCGGCTCCCCCTGCAAAAAATAACGCCGGAGATTCCTGCTTCATCGCTCCCGCGGTGCAGGCGATAGCGACGATCAGGAACAGGAACGCAATCTTGCCGCTCCATTTAGACCGGGACCCTTCGAATACTGTAGAAACTCCTTTCAATAAAGAGACTGCCGGCCATCGTGAAAGAAACCGCACCGAGTAAACGATTGTAAAAAAAGAAATCAGAAAAGAAACAATAAAACCGATGATGAGGCTAACTATTTGTATGTGAAGAGACAAGAATGTGGATCCAACTGCATCGATCCACCATTTTTCGAGCGCAGTGATCATCAGCCAGGCATAAAGTAGGGCGAGTCCGGTTCCTAGAAGACCTCCCAGCAAGATCAGCAGACCCCCTTCCAGCACAAAACGATTCCGGATCTGTTTGAGTTTGTGTCCTGTGGCAAGCAGAATGCCTATTTCTTTTTTCCTCTGGTCGATATTTAAACGGAAAAGAAGTCCCACAAGTAAGAGCGCGGAAACAATCAGAAAAAGGCTAAAACCGATGAATAAACCACCGAAATCGGTGGCCCCTTCCGCCGACCGTAATCCCTCTTTCTTTACCGGGCGAATATTGAAATTCATTTCCCAAGGATTCAATCGCGCAACCAATTCCCGCCCAAATATTGCTTTCGATTGATTCAGGATTCGGATGGACGTATAGGTTCCGAAGCGGCCACTCCAAAGTTTCTTGCCGGTATTTTCTGACACAAAAGCTTTTGGCGTTGCGCGGTACTGATCCCAATATTGTTCATCAAGGGGCCTGATCAAACTGAGATCGACCGGAAACGGAGGGGACCAATCGGACATGTCATCTGCCTCTTGAATGCCGGGATATCGGGGAGCCAAATCCGGGTTTGCTGCTAAGCCGGTTTGCTGAATGATGGCCTTTACCTGAAAAGTTGCGGCGCGAGTCAATAATTGGTTTGAATTTCCAAGGACAAAGTAAGTCATTTCCACCTTGTCACCAGGTTGAGTCTGGAGATCCATTGCCGCCCATTCGTTCAAAAGAATCTCACCGTCCTGAAGTGCTGGCACAGGTTGGCCCTGAACATCGATAAAGGGATTTGGCGAAGTGACTGCGGTGACTGTGGAATACGGTAGCGTCCGGGTCTTGTGCGCGATCCGATTCGCAAGATAGGTGAGGACCGGAAAGTATTCGAGATTGAGGGTGTCCGCCGCTTCAAAAGCTTTTTCTGCCACATTCGGTTTTAGAAAGACCTCGTCACTTTCGAGACGAAATCCTTCCGTAAATTCTGTCAGCTTCAATCCGTAGTCTTGCAATTTCATGTGGGGTCGAAGATCCGGTGGCTCTTTTCCTGAAAATACTAAAGAGTTGACCTCGCCCGGTTGTCGAAGGATTCGCTGAAAACGACTCAGGAGTACAAAGGCATTCATGGGTAAATGTTGATTCGGAGTCAAACTAAACCGGCCTATTTTTTCGTTGGGAATAATGGCTGCAACCGTGAAACGATTGCGCTGCACAACATCGGTTACTTCACGGTTTCCCAGGATGCTCTCTCTGTGGATTTCGGAAGGCTTGCTGAAGGAAAGCAGGATTTCATCGCCCGGATTAGCTCCCAATTCTCTTCTTAAAGATTCATTCAGAATTACAGCGGGGAATTTTCCGGCCTGATTGAGAAGTGCTTCTAATTTCGTAGCATCAAAAAAGGACAGAAACGAAGCATCCACCGCGTTGATCTGAACATTCGATGCGCGAACGTTATTCAAAGAAGCGCTGCCCTTCAGAAGAATTGCCGCTGCTGCCCGGGACGGACGCGCTTCCTGTCCCAGTTGCTGATGAAAGAATCGGTCGGACAGCAGTGCATGGTCGATTTTTCCCAGACGATCCAGAGTCAGGCTGCGAAGACTTCCGCGAACGGAGTCACCGACAAGCAAAGCGCCTGTCAGCACGGCAGTGGTGACAGCTACGGCGCCGATCACGGTGAGATTCATTCGCCAGTAGAACTTGAGCGTCTTCCACATTTATTTCATCCATCAACGAAAGTCGGTGAACTGGCCTTCTTTCAACCGGAGGCGGCGATCGAACGGCTTTGCGAGTTCGGCATTATGCGTAACGACAATCAAAATGTTTTGCTCCAGCTCGTGCATGTCAAACAAAAGCCTCGCAACGCTTTCTGCCGTAGCCGAATCGAGATTGCCTGTGGGTTCGTCACACAAAAGTAGAGACGGTTTATTGATCAATGCGCGCGCAACCGCAGCTCTCTGTCTCTCTCCGCCTGAAAGTTGGGATGGGGGGTGTTCTATGCGATGGCTCAAACCAACTCGATCAATTAAGTCCATTGCTCGCTTTTCGACCGAGGAGCTGTTCCTGGAATTTGCCAGTGCCGGAATCAGAACATTTTCTAACACATTGTATTGCGGCAGAAGATGGTGATCCTGAAAAATAAATCCGATCACTTGATTCCGGAACTCTGCTAATTCCGGTTCTGTCATCCGTGTTGGATTGGTATTGTTAATCGCTATTTCACCCGAGGTCGGGAAATCCAGCGTGCCAATGATATGGAGAAGAGTG
>JBKKAT010000887.1:0-3987 GCA_046714535.1 Acidobacteriota bacterium
CTCCTAATGATGCAAAGGTCGCGTCATTTACGATGATGTAGTTCCGAGCTGCCTCCGGTGGGGCGTTACAGGAATCACCACGCCGGCGATTCATTGCAGTAGGATCAGCGAAGTAGGGCCGTAAGTAAACGGCAAACATTTCACGACATAACCCAATTGGATCGGTGGTGTTTGGCATCGCGCGCCGCATATCAGCCAGACGAGAGTAAAAATTCGTGGTTTCGTTCACCTGATCGAAGCGTTGCTTTGCCAGCGTTTTTGTTGGCGGCATTGGTCCTAAAAATACGACTCGTTCAACGTGTTCCGGGTATTTGGATGCATAGAGTAATGCCAGTCCGGATCCCCATGATTCTCCGATAAACGTCATGCGCGGGATTTGAAAGAATTTTCGAATAGCCTCAAGGTCTCTGACATGATCGGAAGCGGTTAATATTGCGGGATCTTTAATGATATCCGAGCGCCCTGAGCCCCTTTGATCGTACATCAAGAACCTGAAGTTTTTTGAAAGTGGCTCAAGGTCAGGCCAAACAGCATTCATGTTGCTGCCGGGACCACCATGCAACAACACAACCAATGGACCATCGTTGCGGCCGGCAAAACGGAAATACAATCTTATGCCTGTGTCAGTGGTGACATATCCTTGTTCTTCGTGAATGCGTGCAGATCGATCCTGCCTGAACAGGACAGAAGCGCAATGGCAAACAGCCAAATAACCACAATATGGTGCTTCTTCATGTCAGATCCGTATGACCGGTGCCATGCCAACTCCCAGAGCGGGAACCCAAACAGAATGCGCCATAGAGCGCTGAGGCCAATTCGAGCAGGCCGAGTGCCGCAGCGCTGGAGATAAACTTCGAGTGAGCAGCCGCACTCCCATGGGGCAAGTGACCGATGTTGTCAGGCGACACCAGGATGTAGTGGTGGTAGGCACCGAAGAGCATTGCGGCAAGCATGGACAGAAAGAAGATCCACAGGCCGGCTCCGGCGTGTCGCGTCCATGCAATTGCCGCCGCAACGAGAGGGGCGATAAGGATGACAACGAACACGAAGGCGTTTTTCGCGGGCGGCAGCGCGATGCCCAATTCCCTGTGCGCGTAGCCATGCCATAGAGTCACGGCGAGATGGATTGCGACAAGGACGGCAATCGCGATCCTGGTGGTTGATGTCTCTCTCATGTTTCTAACGGTCCGTATAGCGTGTGAAAATACTTCTTCAAGCGATCAGCTAAGACTATTGGGAAAAGCAAACCATGATACTAATGAATTTCTTCCAGTGACCACCATCGTATTTGCTTTATACCTTCTTGCTGGTGAATTTTCGTAAACCTTAGGAACCTGTTCCGCGGTGTATCGGCACCGCGCCTTCATTCAGGGAGTTCCCGCGGATGTGTCCGGTTGCGCAAGTTGTTCGGCGGCATTCGTAGTTGTTTTCAGTTCAACTCTTATAAGATGTAGTGGTACAACTTACTATGATCAGTATGATGATCGGGACATTGAAGATAGACAATTTCATGACATCTCCTTTACGTGACGCTTACAGCATCACCCCGCAGAGAACATGATAACCCAAATTCTTCCTACTGATCTTACGAATGACTGAACCCAACCTTTTTGGCTTGTATAGGTCTAATCTTCCAAACCCATCTATTGGAAGGAACAATACTTCCGATCATTGTTGAAAGAGGTCAAATCCAAAAATGACTAAATATCTAGCTGATTTGTGTTTGATTCCTCAAAGAGGAAAGTTAGCCATTTGCAAGGCGAGTGCCTGAAGAGGGGCAGGAGACAGCCGGGTGCAACGAATTGTTCAGTCAAAATTATTTTCCAACCACCGTGTGCAAACAAGTTACGTGCCTGCGCGCTCTATTGAAAGTGCGATGTCCTGCGGTTTAAAGTCACTTCTTGCGCATCCAGACATCCCACGTGATCGGCCCGGCTTCGTGATCGATCATTGGGCGGCCCGCCACCTTAAGAGCCAGCTTCATCTGACCATGATGGTAGCCCTCGTGCCAGAGCATGTGCTGAAGCAGGAGGATCGGGTGGTCGTAGTGAAGGTTCATGTTCTGACCTGTCTCCACTCTGTTCTTTACAGCGTCTCGTACCGCCGTCGCGCTGTCCTTCAGCATCTGAGCCAGCCGACCAGGGTCACGTTCGGCTATCCACTCTTCCTCGGGCAAGCTTCTGGCGAACTCGGGGGCGTCCTCGAAGACGAAAACGAGTCGTACGTAGTTGATGTGGTTGAACAGCTCGGTAATAGAGGGGCTTCCCTCCATCGCCCTGGTCTCCAGCCCGTCCTCCGCCAGTGCGTGAAGCAGGTTGAGCAGGATGGTGTTGTTCCGCTCCCATGAGTCGAGCAAAGCCTCTAGCAGGCTTTGATCTGATCCATTCGACATAGCTTGCGACTTCTCCCCAGCACACACATTTTAACTCAAAAACATTTCCCTGAGGTGTCGGCTACCATGAGTCGTTAGGCGGCAACGTTTTTCGATGGAACTGCATTCCGAAGCGTCCTTATCATCATCCACAGGAACAGCAAAGCGGTGACCCCGTAGGGAATGCGTCTCAGCAACAAGTTAGTTTGAATGAGTGTTTCGATAAGGGCTAATGATGATCCTTTTGAACTTAGCTGAATCTGGATTGGAATTTGAATAGTCACAGTGGATATCCATACAACTGCCTGGAGTGCAATGGAAAGCCATAGGGACCATCGTGGTATGGCCGGTGGACGTAACCAGAGCATCAACACGTTGAAAACAGTTCCCAGAACGGCAGGTACTACTAGAAACATCAGAACTCGCGGCGTGATAAATCGATGGTAAGCAGTAAACTCGGACCGTCCAATGAGGTGCCAGCTTGAGTAATTGACGAAACTCTCAATGAATCCAGCACCAGTCGTATAGAAGACGAGAGCGAATGCTGTTATGAACACCCATGGAGTCTTCATGCCTATTGCTTTCCGATAACAACCTCTAACAATCCACTCTATGCCGCTTCGAGTAAGGGTTTTATTTCGGAAGCTTCAATAACAGCTCCTGCTCACTATGTACTTCACCGCCCGACTGGACTCTGAATGGCTCAGCAAGACGAAATTGCAGCCTGGGGGTTTGACCAGGTACGACCACCATCCTGTGTGGCTGTTGAATACAGACCAGACGGGATCTGAGGGTTAACAGCATCAAAAAGGTTGATGATGGCTGACGCATCCTTAGCTGAGTGAACTTCGAAACTTTGTAGCAAAGCGAAGTAATGTCTTTATGCATCCACGTAGTTCCCAATTTGCACCGAAGTCTTTGGAAAAAAGGACCATTAATTCCCAGCCCGGCGACTCAACTGAATGATCAACAATTGCGAATTTCTCATTTCTATTCGGGACATCTTTGATAGCATTCCAACTTTTTCCCCACAAGAGTTCATCGGTTATAAATCGGGCGCGCCATTCTTGTTCAACCTTTTCTAGAATGAGAAGGTGAGCATTCACTGCATTTCTCCAATCAGCTAAGACCACTTGATCATGATCCGAAATAGGAAAGATTCGTACTGAATGGTTTTCTAAGAATAGATCTTTAAGAGCAGATACTTTGCGCGTATTTAGAATCTTCCTTTTACATTCCTGTGCATCGGATGCGCTGCCCAGAAATAGGCATAGGGCACTGATGAGAAATACAATAGGAATCAAGCGGGGTTGTAGTTCCTTGAAAATACGTATAAGCATAATTAGAGTGTTGTGCATAAACACGCATGCGATAGCTCGCCCGGACGTCAATCGCGTTTCTCCGCTACGGACCTCTTCAACGCGATGGCATGCGTTCGACCTCACCGCCATCGAACAATCATAGCCGACCAATCTTTTCCTTGCATCTACATAGCTGCGTGACAACCTCTAACAATCCATTCTGTTCCGCTCCGAGTCCGGTTCATGTCTACGACGTGAGCTCACAAATTTCGCGATGATATGATGACATCGATGAAACTGCACAAAAAACGGACG
>JBKKAT010000888.1:0-7926 GCA_046714535.1 Acidobacteriota bacterium
GCTGAGTGCCGGGTGCTGAGTGCTGAGCAGAGAACTGCTCGTGTTGCACTCAGGACATACTCGCCATTCGCTAGAAACGCGGACGATGGTCCGCATAAACTAAATCGCAGAGATCAAAATGCGAAAAGAACCGCCCGTCAGTGCTCAACTTCCTGAATGGAAAAAGGAAGTTGCGGAAAAACTAAAAGCGTACGGAGAGCGCAAGAAAAGACTTACCACTCCGCCTGGTCCCATCAAAGAGACGATCGAACCGCAAGGAATCCAGGAGCCGGTGGAACACAATCCTGAGCCGGTTTTGCACGAAGCTCCGGTATATTTGGATCCCCACCCGGAAGCTAAAGAAGTGGTTTTTCAACCGCTGGAAACGGTGACACCTTCCACGTTCGAGGTTTGGAAGGAGGATCTGGAAGGCTTTGCGGGAATTGATGGCGTAAAAGAAGAAGAGGAACAAACAACTTCGTCCGCGGCGCCTTATCTGTTACGCCGTATTGGCGCCGGCTTGATTGACCACACGATTCTTGGCCTGCTGCTTATTGTCGTACTCTTTCCTTTTTCTTTTGTTTTGGGTGAATCGATGCGATGGTTGATTGTTTCCAGCTGGGAAGCAACGCTTGCGCTCTTTCTGCTGCTACACTTCTTATACCAGTTGTATTTCTTGCGTACTTCTCGTCAGACACCCGGAATGCTGTTTGTTTCGCTGGAGCTCCGGGATCCGGGAGGTCAATCGATCCCGGTCGGGAAAATCCTCCTTCGCTGGCTGACTTTCATATTTTTGAACGTGTTCAATTTATTACCTGCTGTATTGGGCAAGCCTTTTTTGTTGCACGATCACATTTCCAACACGGAAATGCGGTCCTTTTCATAGTATGCGCTGGTACGGATACCTCGCCCTCCTGTCTCTTGGCGTATGCCAGTACTTGATGTTTCAAAAGGTAGAACCTGTCTATACTTTTTTCACACCGATCCAATGGTGGAATTACATCTTTCTTGTGGATGCAATCGTTTGGGGGAGGCAGAAGAAGAGTCTGATAACGGACAGGCCTTTGGAATTCATTACGATGCTGATTCTTTCGAATGTCTGCTGGCTCGTATTCGAAGGCTACAATTTACTTCTGCGAAACTGGTATTACATCAATCTGGCGCCTGAACCGTGGCAACGAATGCTGGGTTCGTTCATAGCATTTGCCACAATCTTTCCAGGTATCTTTCTTACGGCCGACCTCCTGGAAAGTTTCGGACTGTTTAAAGAACGGCAACTAAAACCGCGAAAACTGAGTTCCGGATTTCTGGTCGGTTCGTTTGCTGCCGGACTCGCTGCGGTGCTTTTTCCGATTATTTTGCCATCCCCTTACGTGTTCGGACTCGTGTGGCTTGGATTCTTTTTCTTGATCGAGCCGCTGAATTATTGGCGAAAGAACAGCTCTCTTTACGAAGATATTGAACACGGAAGTTGGCGCCGCATTTGGCTGCTCCTTGCCGGAGGATTAATCTGCGGATTCCTCTGGGAATTCTGGAATTTTTGGGCCGGCGCGAAATGGATTTACACGGTGCCCTTCACAAAGAACCTGAAATATTTTGAAATGCCGCTTCTTGGATTGCTCGGTTTTCCGCCCTTTGCCCTGGAATGCTTCGCCATGTATCACTTCACCAGATCACTGATGGGAAGACAGGGGAGCGCGGACGTCTCGTCCGCATTAGGGACCGCAGGCGTCCCGCCTGCTCTTAAAAGGTAAACATTTTCCTTACAGCGTAAAATAGACTCGGCCGTCCGCTGTCTCCGCCGCATAGATATGCTTTTCCGGAAACCCCAACTCCTGAAAGCTCTTTGAACCCCACATCTCTTCTCCGGTATATCGGGTCACCGTTTGTTGTTTCCACACACCACCACACGTGCATTGTTCGGCGCCTTGATAGCGGGATTGAGTGCCGACAAAATCGAGTATAGCTCCGCAGGATGTGCAAGAAAGTTGAACCGTCAGGTCCCGGTCAAAGTCCCAGATAAGAGAGGAGGCATTCCACTTTGCGCGCGCTTGCTCCAGGATATGCCTCAGTGAGCTCTCTGCAGGTATGTCTAGTCTTTTGAAGGATTCAGGCAGCGTATCACCCCACGAATGCAATCCGCAGTCCTCCGATATTTCCAGCTTCATATCAAAGAACACATCACTGAGACCGTAGAGTCCCAGTCGTTTGCCGGCTGGAATAGTTAATCCGTGCAAAGCCCGGACACCAATCTGGACCTGCAAACCGCCCACAATGGATGCGATGGTGGGCGCCGTGGGAACCTGTTGCTTGATCTCAGGGTCGGCGCTTTTCAAGCAGGAAATTCGTTTCTGCAACTCTTGTCGATCCGCAGATCCGAGCGTGCACTCATAGCACGCAGTCTGCGGCGGATGAAAAACGGTTACCGACCCGTTCAGCGTATCGAGTCCGCCGTCAATGTAGATTTTTTTCAACAGAAAACAATTGCGATTTGTATAGTAGCGCGCTTCCCGGTTGTCCAAACATCCGAATATCACATCGATCCCTTTTAGAAAGGAGAGTCCAAGATCGAATCGGACGTCCCGAACAAGAGCGCTGGCACGGCAATCGGGATTCAACTCCGAGGCGCGGGCTGCAAGAATTTCCGCTTTCCATTGTCCGACATCGCCGGCCCGAAACAGAACGGAGCGCGTTAAGTTGGTGGTTTCAATCCGGTCGAAATCAACGATCCAGATTGTTCCCACTCCCAGAAGTGCGAGATTCTTTACGACCTCATTTCCGAGCGCTCCCGCTCCTACAACGAGTGCGGAGGCCTCCTGCAACCTGGATTGATCCCACCAGCGGATCAATCGCAATCGCTGATAGCGGTCCTCCTCAGGATGACTCAAACGCAGAGTCATAGTTGTTCCTGAACTTGTTGCCGGACCTCCTGAACTTCAGCATCCATTCGCTCAAAGGAAGCTCGCAACTTACCGTTCTGCTTTAGAAGCTCTTCCTCGGGCCACTTTGACCGCGCAAATTCCTGCAGGAATTCACGAAGCTGTTCTTCAATCTGAAAAATAAAATCGTAAAAAAGGATTCGACCGGTTGGATTCTTATGCAGTCCTTCTAATATCTTAAAAGAGAGGAGCACTGTATCAACCCACTGCAGTCTTGTTGATGCCATAGGGATGGCCTGTGCCGTTTTACGGATGGCGTTGGAAACGGGGGCAGGGAACAACCTCGGAAACGGAGCGGGCGTTTCAAAAAGGGGTGGATGCAGTTTGCGCCGTTTCTTTTTGTTTTCGGGCGGAGAAGGCAGTATTTCCACCGAAAAATTCTGAGCCTCCAAACACTCCTTCCAATGCTGCAAAATCGCAGGATCTGTGCTCACCATGCAGATCCAGGGAAGTGCCTCGAACGCTTTTTCAAAATTAAAGTCGTTCTTTCCAGATAGTTTTTTGAGCAGCCCGATGGCTTCGATCTGATCCGGGGGGCAGGAAAGAATTTGAAGGACACTTGTGTGCTCAGCCGGCGAAGCGACTTCACCGAGGCATTGCGGGCAGAAATAGTAATACGCATGGTACCTGTTTTTGCAATCCTTGCATTGATAGACGACCTTCTCCCGGATTTTGATGGGTGCGGTTTTTGAAATTTGCGGACTGCGGCGTATGTGGATTTTCATATCTTCAGAACGGTTGCTGCGGTTTCTTCGAAAACTCTCAAAGCGGATTCATCGAACAAGCAAAAGCGAATTTCGCGGATCGCTGTTTCGCCCTTACAGTATTTTCGAACCGCTTCCAGCATAACCGCTGCGCACCGTTCTATCGGATAACCGAATATTCCTGTGCTGACGGCAGGAAAGGCGATTGTCTTGATGAGCCCCTCATCAGCCAGCCGCAGACTGTTCCAGGTTGCCTGGCGCAATTTTTCGTCTTCATCTTCGTCACCTAAGCGGGGACCGACTGCATGAATCACGAACCGCGCTTTGAGATCTCCACCGGACGTGATCGCAGCGTTGCCGGTTGCTACATGACCGATGCGATCCGATTCCTGCTGAATTACACTTCCGCCCTTTCGAAGAATAGCGCCCGCGACTCCTCCGCCATGTTGAAGCTCCGAGTTCGCTGCGTTGACGATTGCTTCCGTCTCTTCTTCTGTAATGTCACCACGCTTCAACAGGATGTTCGTTTGATTGACTACGTAATTCATGGCATCCTTTGACACACAAAGTCTATCTCTTTTGCGTTTTCAGAGCCGTATAAGTTCTTCAACAATCCCTTCAGAACGTCACCAACGATCTGAGACCCATGTCCGAGATTCAAGGCAATTTCTTTCGCATCCACAAACATCTGAAGTTCTTCACCCCGCAAACGGAATTGAATCTGGTTGCCATCAGTGAATTTCAACGATCGGGCAACGGCATCCACTACGTTCGCGGTTAAATCGGTGATGAAACGGTTCAGCTTGAGTTCCTTTCCATCCACTATAATATGCGAATTCATAAATGTCTGCGTCCTTCTTTTTCACTAGTTCAACGGTACGCTGTTGTCGCCGTAGATCGCAGTCAATTTTACCCCTTGAATCTCCAACGCGGATGGGCGCCCTTCCGGATAAAATGCGCGGTTCATGCCGGTATCAATCATAACCACAGAATTGCTGTGCCGCGTCCGGATTTCACCTTTTTGCATAACCGTATGGCCGACGATCAGATGGCGGGCGTTGTAACTTTTCAAAAGGCCAGGGACTGCAGCATTCAATTCTTCGTCAGTCCACTGCGCATAACCTCTGAACCACAGCGGACCTTCCGGATGAACGCTTAACCAGCCGGATAGCCCCAAAAAAGCTTCCAGCGTTTCATCCTTTTTCCGGATTTCCAATTCCTGTTTTGCCGCTTCAATCATTTCGTTGAACGTGAAAAAGGGAAGAATCACTTTCTGCTCTTCCATAATCTTCTTGCACTGGTCAAAAAGCACAAGCTCTTTACGAATGCGATCGTTGATTTCCTGAACCGCTATGGGCGCGGTTTTCGGACTGATTCCTCCATGCAAGAAAATGTTATGCTGAACATCGGCCACTGCGTTTTGCTTCCGGAGCCACTTTCCATATTTCCCGCGTGGTCCGTAAGCATCCCGCTGTTCCAGAAAGCCGCGCGGATGTGCTTTCAGCCACTCTTCCTTCATCTGCGCGGTGAATTCAGGCGCTGGTTGTTTTCGTTCACCGGCTTTCCGGATTTGGAATTGCACAAAACTTTCATAAGACTGCGCCAAAAGCTTATCCGATTGTTGTGTCGCAAAGTTCGCGTATTCCTCCGCTGGAACATACCGCAAATCACCCATGATGTTCATCACTTCATGATTTCCAAGTAATGGATAGACGCGGCCACCCTTTTGAGACGCCTGTTGCTCCAGCTGGATCAGTAGATCCAGGACCTGGCGGCCTTGTGATCCACGATCGAGTACATCTCCCGTCTGAATCAGAATCGATTTGCCGCCGGACCATTTCCCGTTGGCGTCAAGCATTTGTGCCGTTTTGAGAATAGAAAGAAACGAGTTCAGATCGCCATGAACATCGCCAACTGCAATGATCCGCGGCTCGCCTGACGAAAGCCCCAGACTGAAAAGCAGGATAAAGAACAGCAAAAACCCTTTCATGATCTTCCTATACTAAAACTGCAAATTGACGCGCGCAAGAACGATATTCTACAACTGCTTAGAGTCTAAGAAAGCCACTAATAACTTAGAGGCGATCTTCTCCCTTGATATTTTGCATTTAAATGCGCCATAATTCTCATCGGTGTTCGCGCTGCTATTCGTTGGGGAGGCGATAGGTTGGCAAACTGTAGGAATTGTGGTTCTCCGTTAAAAGCCGGCAAAGCATTTTGCGGAAAATGCGGGACTCGCGCCGAGTCCTCTGCTCCGGTCCCTCAAACCCAATGCCCCAAATGCAAGGCAATGGTTGCCGCTAACAAGCGGTTTTGTGGCAAATGCGGCCATCAAATCGGCGTTCCAGTCGCTTCTGATCCACCGCCGGCCACAAAGCCTCGATCCGGACGATTCGGTGTTCTCTTGTTTCTGTGCGTCATCCTCCTGGTAGCGGGAGGGGGAGGTGCGTTGTACTACTGGTACTTCTATCTCCAGGGCAAAGAGCTTCCCGTATTGGATGTATCCTTTGTCCCGCAACCCGATCCCAACGCCACAGTCGCCGTTTCCATCGATCCCCAACGGGAGACAAAAGTACTTCTTCAGGATGGAGCAAGCATGATCATTGCTCCCGGAGCGGTGAAGACCAATGCAACGGCGCATGTTTCCAGACTGAAAAATCAACCACCATCCCCTGAAGGCAATTTGGCGCTTAGTGCCGTTTATGATTTTACGATTGATGCGGGCGACCCTGTTCAACCGGAAACGCCTGTTATTCTCGAACTCCCGATTTCACCGGAACTCTACAAAGCAGCCGGGGATATCTCACACAAAGAAATTGTGATTCAGCGGTGGAATGGTTTCGAATGGCGTCCTGTCGGCTCGACTGTTGATCCAAAGACTGGCAGAGTCACGGCGCCTGTGAGACACCTGAGCGCACACCGGGTGGGTCTTGAGAATCGTTATCAACCCGGACCGGCAGTGATTGATATGAACGTTCTGTTTGCAAACGGAATCGGCATGACTCCGAGAACCAGGATGATTCCCCAGGGCGCAACGGTAGACTGCATCGTGTACACCGATGATGGCCACGAGCTAGATGAAGTAATTGCACTGACCCGGAAGGAGATCCAGTTTGGCGACTCAGGCGGAGGATTCTCGCCTGGTAGGGGAGTCGTTTTTACGACCGGGAAAAGGACGCTTAACTTGCGGGCCGGTCCGGCAACGCAGGTTGAAAATCGATTTAAAATGAGAATCCCGCTGCATGAAAAAACCGGGGAGGTATCTCTGCTTCTGATCAACAAGGATCAGAAAGGAGATGTCTATGACATGAAAATCGCCGTGGTGCGTCCACTCGTTGTTGTGCTCGATATTGACGGCCTGCGGCAGGATGTTTTTCATCATACCCTCACGGGTACAGCGACCCACTCGACAAAGCCACAATTTCGCGGAAAAAATTTGACGTTGCTAGCGGGGGCCCCAAAAGAAAGAACCAGCGAGGGCAACCTGAATCCCTGGCACTACGAGCATGGAACTTCGCTGAAAGGATCCACAACAATATTTCCTACAGTGACCGCGGTGGGACACGCTGCAATTTTCACCGGCACCGATCCGAAGAACTACGGGATACCGGGAAATAACTGGTTCGATCGTACTTTAAAGACTTCGTTCGGCTATATGGGTTACAGCAAATCGGACCAAATAGCTATCCAGTTTTTCGGTGGGGCGAACAAAAGAATTCGCGGAGAACCGTGGAAAGCCGAAACTGTTTATGAAGCCGCTTACAAGCAGGTGGATGAGATCGAAAGTGTGGTCTTCCAGAATTTTTACTTCGGCAATAAAGATAAGCATGCGGCCCGATGGATCGCCAAATCCGTTGGTGGAGGAATACTATACATGCCCTGTCGCTTAACGCACGTTGCCGATCGATGGATGGAAGAGGAAGCCGCGAAATGGATGACCGCGCGCGAATTTGGCGGCACGAGTGGCGTTCCGCCCTTGCCGTTGATTTCAGATACGTCCGCAGAGGACCACGAGAAAATCGGAATCTTTACTCTTTATTTTGCCGGGCTCGACCATAGCGGTCATCTGGGTGAACCGACTGGCTTCCAGCATGGAGGCTTTTCGAGATCGCTTGTTGTCCGGCAGTTTGATTACCTGCTCGAAAATGTCGACACATTTCTTGGAGACTACTTCGGCAACATGTCCGATGTGACCTACAAGAATACGACTTTCGTCATCATTGCCGATCACGGGCAAATCGGCATCACAACATCTGAGAATGTGGATGACAACGTGCGCGCGTTTATGAAAAGAAGCATGGATG
>JBKKAT010000889.1:0-2647 GCA_046714535.1 Acidobacteriota bacterium
CTTTCACAAAGAAAAAAAGTAGCAAAAAAAGAAAGCCGCCACTGCTGTCAACCTGTCCGAAGTCAATTATTGCCATCGGACCAACTATAGGCATAAAGGGAAGGCAGGCTTTAGCCTGCCTCTTCTTAAGCGGGCTAAAGCTCCCCGGACGTCTACTAGTAGCGACTTCAGTCGCTATCCGCTACGATGTTTACGTGAGTACGCTGCAAACTTCGGTTGTGATCGTAAACTGGAACGGGGCCCGTTTTCTGCCTGCTCTCCTGCAATCACTTGAAGTTCCTTCGGTATCCAGGGTTGTTGTTGTGGACAACGCCTCTTCCGACGATTCGCTCCAGATTCTTCGACAGTTTCCATCGGTTCAGGTCATTTCCAACAAGCAAAATGCCGGTTATGGATCAGCGGCAAATCAGGGAATGTCTGTTTGCGATACTCCCTATATCCTGCTGTTGAATGTAGATGTGATCGCCCTTCCCCGTTCTCTCGAAATCCTGGAAGCATCTCTGAATGATCATCCGGATGTTGCCATTGCGGCGCCTCAACTTCTTTTTCCGGGAGGAGATTTGCAACTTTCTCTGCGCGCATTTCCATCCCCCTTTTCTCTCGCTCTCTATCTCTCCTACCTGGATCGGATCATTCCTTCAGGCTACCGTTTGACACCCCGCCAGCATCGGCAACCCCGTGAAGTGGATCAACCCATGGGCGCCGCTTTGATGATTCGTAAGTCGACACTAGACGAAGTCGGCGTTTTTGATCCCCAGTTCTTTCTATATATGGAAGAAGTGGACCTTTGTTACAGAATCAGACAGAAAGGTTTCAAGATCGTTTATCTGCCGGAAGCAAAAATGATTCATCTGGCCGGTGGCAGCTCGAAACAAGAATGGGAACGCAGCCAACGCAATTTTATTGACAGCACATTTCGATATTTTCGAAAGCATTTGCCGGAGAAAGTGACAATGCTGCGACTTTTACTCTCACCGGCGCTGGTGATTCGTTCAATCATCCTGTTTATCGCGGGCCGGTTCCATCAAAGCAAGTTCTACCTGACAGAAGCGACCCGCATACTACGCATTTAAGAATCTATGAACGTTGCGCTGCATCCTTGCGAATCAGCGCGAAGGCCGCTGTGTTGAAGTTCCAGCGGGAAACTTCACGAAATATTTTCTTCGCTTCCTGTTTGTTTCCGGCTCCTTCCTGGGCCAGAGCAAGTTGATACTTCACATAAATGTTTGTCAAATCAGCTTTTTTATAGAGTTCCACTGCCTTTGCATGGTTCCCCTGCAAACGCTCAATCAAGGCCAGCAGGCCGTAATAGCCTTCGAATTTACGCGGGTTGCTGTTTTGTTCGACAAGTTTGCGGCTTTCTTCCGCTTTACTTTTCGCAGTGCTGTAGTCCTTTTTCCGCGCCGCCAGCTGCCCTTCCAGGATCAACAGGTTCGCATTCTGACCTTGCGCAAAATTCTCGTCTGCTACACGCGCGTTTGTTTCGTTCGTCAGCTTCGTCATTTGCTGCAAAATCCGCTCTGCATCTTTGAAGAGATTGTGATGAAGAGCAATCGTAATTTCGTTTGTCAGAGTCGCAAGCTCAATGGCATCCGATTGCTCACTCGGTAACTTCATTCCACTGGCTGAGTCGATCAATTTTTGCAGTTCTTCAATCGCAACCTCAGGTTGCCCTGAATGCACGTAAGTGAAGGCTCTAAAATTGGCGAAGTTAATCTTATTGACGTCCTCTGCTCCCGCGATTCCTTTGTCATAGTCGGAGCGTGCTTCGTCAAAGTTTCCAAGAAAAGAGTTGATGTGCCCTTTTTTCAGGCTTGCCACCGCCAGAGAAGCATCTTTTTGAAGCGCCTGCGTGTAGGCTTCGCGGGCCTTCTCCAATTCATTTTTTGCGCGCAAAACATCACCCAAACCTTCATAGCCCTTTGCTTCGTCTGGTTCGAGTTTGATGGAGTGCCTGAAGTGTTTCTCCGCTTCGTTGAAATCTTTGGGATCATTAAAGAGATAGGAAAAACCAAGAGCATAGTGTGCGCCAACAAGCCGCGGCGAAATCCCGAGAGCTTTTGAAAATGCCATACGCGCTTCGTTATGATGATTCACCGTCGCTTCGGAGAAGCCCAGCCTCATCCACGCGCGCGCAGCATTCGGATATTTCGAAGTAAGAGACCTGGAGAGTTCACTCCGTTTTGTGGCATTGTTGTCCAGAAAGGTTTGTCCGATTTCCAGCAACATCCGTTCTCCGTCTGACTTGCCCTGAAGGTTTTTGATTCCTTTATCCAGACTTTCTTTGAATTCTTCCGGTGATAATGCTGCCAGAGAAAGATAGAAATAGGCGTGTGAAAAACCGGGATCGATTTCAACTGCTTTCAAAAATTCCGCGCGCGACTCGAGGGCTCTTCCAACATCCAGAAAATGTAAACCCTTGTGAAAAAGCTCCAACGCTTGCTTGGAGGAAGTGGTGACAGGTATCTCGTTTTGTGCTGCAAACGAAGTTGCCGCGATCAATATCAAAAAAAGAACAACAAAACATTTCATTTCGGACCTCCTATTCGCCACCAGTTTAGAAGCGATACAACCCCGCGACTAGATTTCAGTGACCAAAGGGGGAAAGAACGTGTTGAATCGGAATGCGCATGGAACAGAATTACAA
>JBKKAT010000890.1:0-4980 GCA_046714535.1 Acidobacteriota bacterium
TATCGAAAGGCTTTGGCGCTTTATGAAGAACTTAAGGAAAAGAGAGGAATTGCGCTGACCTTCAATGACCTTGCAAATACGTATGTTGCGCTCAAGAACGACAAAGAAGGTTTTTCCTATTACGAAAAAGCTCTGGCCATTGCCGCAGAGATGAAAAGCGATTTCATCATGCAGGACAGCTATCGGGGAAAGGGATGGATACATTTCGCAAGAAAGGAGATGCTGAAGGCTGAGGAATGCTTTTCGAAATCTGTCGAGATGGCTCGCGAGATCGAACGTCCCGACAGCATCTGGAAAGGATTGTATGGAAAAAGTCTGGTGCTTAGAGAAACAGGAAAATCAGAAGAGGCATTGCTGTTGATGAAAGAAGCTGTGGCCATCATTGAACGGGCCAGAAGTTTAGTCCAGCTTGCCGAACTGAGGTCAGGTTATCTTGAGCAAAAACTGGATGTTTATGAAGATCTCATCCGCTTGTTGGTAAAAACCGGCAATCTTACCGAAGCCTTTGAGTATGTGCAACGCGCGAAGGCGCGTTCTTTTTTGGATCTGCTCGCCGAGGCAAAAATTGATCCCCAGGCGAATCTTGATGCAAAGCTCATCGAGCGCAAAAAGAAGCTGTTCCAACAGCTCGCTGAAGTGCAAAGAAATATTCAGGGGGAGAGTGAAAATAACTCCGCCGATCGCAAAAAGATTCGTTTACTAGCGCAAAAGAGAAACGAATTGGAATACGAATTTAATAATCTCAAGCTTGAGATTCGCAAACAGGATCCCCGGCTTTCCGATCTTCAGTATCCCAGGCCGCTCGGACTGCACCAAACGCAAACTTTCCTGGATGACCGGTCGGCAATGCTCGAATATTTTCTCGGCAGAGTGGAATCCTTTCTGTTTGTTATCACCATTCATGAAGTACGCGTCCATACTTTGCCACCGGAAAAAAAGCTGAATGCGCTGGTCAACGATATTCGAAGTGCGTTACTAAAACCTGAGCCCGTTTTGGAGGTTTCGGAAGGTTCACACACAGCATACATAAAACGCGCAACTGAGTTGTATAAGGAATTGATCTCACCTGCTGAGCCTGAGTTGTCTCGCGTAAAGGAGCTTTTGATTGCTCCTGATGGAGTTTTGAATTATTTGCCGTTTGAGAGTCTCCTACGCAAGAAAGTGGCAGATAAGGATTTTTCTAAACTTCCTTACCTGGGCCTCGATTTTGAACTTCAATATGTTCCATCCGGAAGCGTTCTGGCTGCCCTACATGATGACGATAGTCTTCCACCCACCAATCCTGTACAGAAAGAGTTTCTTGCATTTGCGGATCCGCCAACTCAGGCTCCGAACAACGCTGCCGGATTGAGGCAAACGAGTGTACTTCCTTTGCCGAATGCGAGACTTGAGGTGGAAGCCATAGCGCGTTTGTTTTCCCGCGAGCAGGTCGCCATTTTCAGTGGACAAGATGCCAGCGAACAAAATGTTAAGAAGCTCAAACTCGATCAATACAAACGCGTGCATTTTGCGAGTCATGGAGTCGTTGATGACAAGCATCCGGAATTCTCTTCTATCCTATTGAAAGGCTCGGAGGGAGGGGAGGATGGTTACTTGATGATGCGGGAGATCTTTGATCTAAGTTTGAACGCAGATCTCGTTGTCCTTTCTGCTTGCAAAACCGGTCTGGGTCAGCAAATCAGGGGCGAGGGGATTCTTGGACTTTCGCGCGCTTTTCTGTCCGCAGGCACTGCAAGCGTCCTGGTAAGCCTATGGAATGTTTCCGACAAATCTACTTCCAGCTTCATGACCAGCTTCTACCAGGCTCTTGTAAAGAAAGGAATGCGCAAAGCCGCAGCCCTCAAGCGAGCAAGACAAGAGCTGATCCAAAGCGGAAAATTCAGCCATCCTTATTACTGGTCTCCCTTCATCCTCATCGGCAGCCGCTAGTCATATTATTAAGGAAACTTATTTTATTATTGAGTACCCGGGAGAAAAGACGAGCATGAATCTTAACTGGGAAACGCATTTTCAAACGGCTCCAGCCAGGGCAGAAAAGGAAGACAAGGCAATCCTTCTCTATTTGAAGAAACCGGGTTGACCCGGCTGCGAGAAGATGGATGCCGTGACGTATTCCAAAGAAGAAATCATTCAAACCATTCATGATTTGTTTGTGCCGCTCAAAATCAATGCAACGCAGGAACAAGAGCTTGCTGCGTTTTTAAAAGTTGACGTAACACCAACAATCCTTGCGACTGACGTCCGGCAGAAAACATTTTACCGGTGGGAGGGTTTCATGCGTCCGGAGGAGTTTAAACAAACACTTCGGTTAATGAAAGCCTTTTTCGAAATGGATCGCCGGAAATATGATTCCTCCATTGGTCTGCTTTCCACAATTCTGGATGAGGCTTTCGGATGCGCGGCAACCGCCGAATCACTCTATCTTTTAGGAGTGGCCAGGTACAAAAAATCCGGTGACTTCCAGCAGGCAGTCGAGCAGTGGCGCCGGTTGAAATTATCTTTTCCCAACCATCCTTTGATTAAGAAAGTGGACTATGCGTTGTAGCGACGGCACGTTCGTTTACGTATGAGATTCTTAACCCGCTTTTTCGGAATCCTTCCGGGGGAAGCAAAGAAGACATTGATGCTCTTTGCCTATTTGTTTTTGCTTGTCGCCGGCTTCATTATGGCAAAGTCCGTACGAGACGGACTCTTCCTGACTCAAAGTTCACCGTTGAACCTCCCTTATTTATATATAACCATCGCTCTCCTGATGGGGCTGACGGTCGCATTATACTCGCGAATCAGCCGCCGCTTTCGGGTGCAGAATGCGATCGCCGGCATGCAGGTCTTTATTGCCGTTACGCTCTTTTTGTTCTGGTATCTCTTTTCCTTTTTTGCAAATCATTTTTCATACGGCTTCTTTTACGTCTGGGTATCGATTTTTGGAGCCATCAACATGTCTCAGTTCTGGCTGATTGCCAGTGAATTGAATGACTCCAGAAGCGCTAAGCGGCTCTTTGGACCTATCGGAAGCGGCGGTATCCTGGGTGGCATTGCGGGTGGTTTTGCAGCAAAGTGGATCGCCGAAAGCCAGGGCACAGAATCGCTGGTAGCGGTTCTGGGCGCCCTTTACTTGATCTGCAGCTTGCTGGTGAAAATCCTCTATGAAGCCGCTGATTCTGAAACTCTACACCTACCTCAGCAGACCCACAGAAGTGAAGCTGGCCCGGGGATAGAGAGCGGCTGGAAGGCCTTAAAAGATTTCCCGTATTTGCGATGGATCATGATTGTTTTATTCATTACCGAATTGATCAGCACACTTGTTGATTTTCAGTTCAAAGTAATTTCAAAGAATGCATTTCCGGATAAAAACGAGTTGACCGGATTCCTGGGAAGCTTTTACGGGTGGCTGAACATCGCGAATTTTTTGTTTCAAGCGTTTTTGACAAACAGGATTATTAACTGGGCCGGCATGAAAGGGGCTGCGTTGATTCTTCCCTTCACTCTACTGAGCGGATCGATTGGCTTGTTTTTCATTCCCGCGCTCTGGACCGCTCTCTGGTTGAAGGTCGGTGACGACGGTCTGCGGCATTCTTTGCATCGTTTCGTCCTGGAACTCTTGTATCTTCCTGTTCCGGTTGCCGTAAGGGAAAAGGCAAAAATCTTTCTCGATTCTTTTGCCGTGCAATCGGCAACAGGACTGGGAGGTCTTGGACTATTGCTCTACATTCGCCAGTACGCGGCCCAGGTTGCCCCTCTGGCTGTGGTGGTATTTTCGCTGTGCGTGATCTGGATCGCAATTTCTTTGATCACTCACCGCAAATATGTAAATGCGTTTCGCGAAGGACTGAAGAAGCGGGCCATCGATGTGGAATCGGTCAGTCTGAAAATTGTCGATATTCCTACACTGGAAACATTGATTCAGGCGCTGAACAGTACCGATGAAAGAGTCGTTCTGTACGCGGTTGATCTTTTGCAGCGTGGCGGTAAAGGATATCTCATCAGTCCCTGGTTACTGCACCACTCTTCGTCCAAAGTCAGAATCAAGATCGTGGAAATCATTTCGCAGCGGAGCGATCGTTCTGCCCTCGCTTTATTGAAAGGAGTAATCCGCGATGAAAGTGTAGAAGTGCAGGCGGAGGCATTGCAAACAATCTGCCTGCTGGAACCGGAAGCTCAGGAAGAGATGGTGCTTTCGCTCTCTTATGAAAAGGATCCGAAGCTAAAGCGCGCGGCGATTTTGTGCGCAGCGCTTGGATCGCCTGAACACCAGCAGCAAGCGCACCGTTGGCTCGAAGACATGATTGAAACGGGCGGGGAACAGGGAACCTTGATGCAGACGGAAGCGGCAAAAGCACTTGCGAAGCTGCCTTCCTCTTTTCATGATCTCTTTCCCGTGCTGTTTTCCAATTCAGACAGGGAAGTTGTACGGGAAGCGGTCCGGAGCGCAGCGATTACTAAAAATGAAGAGTTGATTCCGTTTCTGGTCAAAATACTGGGAGACCGTAGATTGAAAGCAGAAGCACGTGGAGCGATCGTGAATTACGGTCCGATGATCATTCCTGTTCTGGAGAGTTACTTAGACGATTCATCGATTTCTTTATGGTCACGTAGGCATATACCGAGAACGATCGGAGCGTTTGGCTCACAGGCTGCTGCGGACGCTCTTTTCCGGCGGTTCGATCATTCCGACCGCTTTATCCGACATAAAATTTTGAAATCACTCAACCAATTGCGCGCTCTTCATCCGGAATTCACTTTCGAGCGTCGCACCGTGGAACAGAGATTGATTCAGGAAGCGGAAGATTACTTTAATCAACTTGCGATCAAGCAGGCAATTCTTTCGCCAGGCGGTTCGAAGGATGGAAACAATTTTCTGACCCGCTCACTCGATCGGAGATTGGACGCCAGTTTCGATCGAATTTTCCGTTTCCTCGCACTGGTCTATCCGCATCGTGATATTTTTAATGCGTACAGCAGTCTGAAGAGTAAAGATCC
>JBKKAT010000891.1:0-8876 GCA_046714535.1 Acidobacteriota bacterium
TTAACACAGGGGAGCGCAGGCGTCCCGCCTGCATAGGGGACCGCAGGCCTCCGGCCTGCCTGCCTGCGGACTGGTCGTCCACCTGGCGTGTCGCAGTTCGCGCTTGCTCTGCGAAACGCGACCTGACATGGGCTGTTTGCCTCCTATTTCGATGCAACCGCTTGCGGTCCCCTGAGCCCGGGCGCATTCTTTGTTGCGGTTGGACGCTGCGCTTTGGCTCCCTTGTGAAATCTTTTGGTATGATTCTGTTATGGAAGCGGATGTACTGAATTGTCCTTCTTGTGGTGGACCGGTTGAGCTTGCGAACCGGTTCGTAAAAATGGTTGTTTGCCATTACTGTGGCAACGCTCTCGCAGTTGATAATAAGAAACTTGATCCCACCGGAAAAACAGCGGCACTCGTAGATTATCCTACGCGATTCCGAACCGGTTTGACCTGCAGGTTGCGCGGCCAAAAATTTCAAATCCTTGGACGCGTACGTTTGGAAGATGAAGATGCCTACTGTGATGAATGGTACATCCAATTCGATGATGGGAGTGTCGCGTGGCTGGAAGAAGAGGAGGGGGAGTTGACGTTGTCTCGCAAAGAGAAATTAACAACGGAGGTCCCCGACTTCCAAAAGTCGCGTGTCGGAACCCGTGTCACGATTAACAATCGTCCTTTTTTTATCACCGAACGTTGTACCGCGCGTATCGCTGGAGCGGAAGGGCAAATTTTTTATCGCGTTCATCCGAACCAGGAGGTCCGCTTCCTGGATGGAAACATTGGAGGCAAATTGGCTGCCGTGGAATATGGAGAGGATCAGATAGAATTCACGGTCGGCGAAATCATTCCAATGAACGAAATTGAAATCATAGACTAATCGATGAAACTGCGTGTAGTTCAGTGTCCTGCGTGTGGTTCTTCCGCGCGATTGCGTGACGGAGCTTCGAGCGGTTTCTGTACGCATTGTGGTGGACCGGTCACACTCGAACAAGCTCTCGCCGCCGAGCAAAAGGGTTTACGAGAATATCCAAACGACACCATCGTCGCTCCCGGAATGAAAGCGACCTGGAATGGGAAAGTCTATGAGGTGATCGGACGCATTGTTGTCGGAATGGAAGAGGAAGGTGAGACGTATTTATGGGATGAGTTTGAACTCGTTGCTGCGGACGGTGATGCGCTATTTTTGGAATTTGATGAAGGCGCCTGGAAGATGATGGAAACTTTTACACCGAATACTCCCATAGGGCCGGATGAGATCGCGCGCCTGGGTATTGGGAGCAGCGTTCCCATGGATGGAAGTTCGTACAACGTGACGCAAAAAAGCGTTTCAACTGTTCATTTCGTTCAAGGAGAGCTTACCTATGCAGCAAGTGTGGGTGACAAAGCTTCCTATATGGATGCGCAAAAAGGAAACACGCTCCTGACCGTCGAATGGAAAGAAGATGAAATAGAGTTTTACCGTGGACGTTTTCTCACAGAGCGTCAAGTTTTTGAAATTTTTGGTCGTAATGATCTGATTCAAGCGCAGAAGATGCGCGGTCAAAGGGCAAAGCATCGCGCTGTTTTTGCAATGATCTGCCTTGCGCTTGCTGTTCTGGCGTTTATGCTTTCCGCCGTTCTTTCATCTCTCGGAAAACAGATCTACACAAATCAGACGACTTTTGAGTCCATCCCGGCGCAGGGAGCGAGGTTCGGACCTGTGCGGCTTAAGCCGAAAGAAAGGTACCGGCTGAAGCTGGATACCGGACTTCAGGAAGCCTCTGCGTGGGTTGTCGGTGTGGTGGAATCATCGGATGGGACGGAACTTTTTGCGAATGAACACGATTTCTGGGATGAATCCGGAGTCGATTCGGACGGGAGCTGGCACGAATCGGACCTTGCCCACTCGCGCGATTTTACCGTGGATAAGGAAGAAGACTATTACGTCCGTTTGTATATCGAGAAGGATCCGCCCGCGATGTCGAAAACACCGGTCTTCCAACATGTGGGTTTTTCGATTCTTGAAGGAGTTTATGGCATCAACTATTTGATTTGGTACGGAGTGATTGGCGTTGTTGTCGCCGTTCTGTTCCTTTTCATGGCAGGAAGTGCGGCAACGAAAAAGTAAAGGTAAGAAATTATGAGTACAGGTTACAAAATTGCGTCGGTAGTTTTCTTTTTTCTTTTCATGTTTGCAACCACCGCGACGTTTCTTGGATGGAACAATCCATCCGAACAAGAGGTAAAGAAAGCGCGAAGCGTTCGCACCGGTAGTTTGCACAATCGCCACATCTTTGGTGGCAGCGGTAAATGATGGAACATTTCAGATTGCAGATTACTGATTTCAGATTGAATCCCCAATGCATGCTCCGAGTCTATGCTGTATTCAAATCTGAAATCTGCGATCTGAAATCTAAAATCAAATGAGGGGACTATGAGAAGATTGATTCCTGCTGTGTTCTTCGTGCTGGTGCTTCTGTTATCGACTCCACTCCATGCCGAGAATGGTGTCTCGTGGCGTCCGAATACTTTTCTGATGTCGATCGTTTCGACTATGGTCTTCGGCGCTATTGGCATCGTAATGGCGATCCTCGGATTCAAGGTTTTCGATCTGGTTACACCATTTAATCTGGAACAGGAAATATGCGAGAAGCAGAATCTTGCGGTTTCGATTCTGTGCGCCGCGTTTATCATCGGAGTCTGCATCATCATTGCGGTAGCCGTGATCTAGAGGGTTATGCCGGTCAGTGAACTATTGCCGGAAACACCGGTGTATGAAGTCGAACGCGAAGCTTCTGCAAGTGTGCCGCCGCGGCACGAGGTTCTCACGCTGTTGGCGTCCATCTTTTTTGTTGCCGCTTGTGGCTTGATCTATGAATTGCTGATCGCAACGGCTTCGTCCTACCTGGTCGGCAGCAGCGTGACTCAGTTCTCCATTTCCATCGGCGTGTTCATCGGTTCTATGGGACTCGGGTCATACTTTTCTCAGCGAGTTCGAAGTCTGCTCATTGTATTTATTGGCGTAGAAATTGCGCTGGCGATTGTGGGCGGAATTTCCGTGCTCACGCTCTACTGGGCCTATCCAAAGGGCGTCTTCTACTGGATCCTCTTGTTTACGTTCCTGGTGCTCATCGGTGGATTCACCGGTCTGGAGTTGCCCCTTCTGACCCGATATTTGAAACGCTACGGCACATTACGCAAAGTGATGGCGCAAGCTCTTTCTTTTGATTACATCGGGGCGCTGGCGGGATCTCTGCTGTTTCCGCTAATTCTTTTGCCGGAGCTCGGAATGATTCGAACCGCGTTTCTGGTGGCGATCTGGAATGTGGCCGTCGCATTCTGGAACATCCGGGTGTTTGGCCGGGATCATCCCGGACTCAAAATCTTTGCGATTCCTTCCGTCGTTGCCGGAGTAGCGTTGGCCGCCGGTTTTTTGTTCTCCGGAAAATTGATCGACATCGTTGAAAATGAACTATACGAAGATCAGATCATTTACAGCCGTCAAACTCCTTACCAAAAGATTGTCGTCACAAGATGGCGGGACGATGTGCGGTTGTTTCTGGATGGAAATCTACAGTTCTCATCCGTAGATGAGTACCGTTATCACGAAGCTCTGGTTCATCCTGCGTTTGCGTTGTCGCCTGTGAATGAACGCGTTTTGATTCTTGGTGGAGGGGACGGACTTGCCGCGAGAGAAATTCTAAAATACAAAGAAGTCAAAGAAATTACGCTGGTGGATATTGATCCGGCGATTACCGATCTTGCGAAGAGCCTGCCGCCGATTGCTGCCTTGAATCAAAGTTCGCTTCAGGATCCCCGGTTGCGAATGATTCATCAGGACGCGCATGCTTTTCTTCAAAAGGATTCCACGCGATACGACGTAATTATTTCTGACTTGCCAGATCCGAACACTGAGGCGCTGGCAAAATTGTTTTCGGTTGAATTTTTTCGCCTGATCAGACAGCACTTATCGGACTCCGGAGCGTTCGTTGCGCAGGCCACATCCCCTTACTTTGCCCGGGAAGCATTCTGGTGCATCGTGAATACAGTGAAGGAAGCGGATCTTCAAACTGCGCCCTTCCACGTTTATGTCCCTTCGTTTGGAGATTGGGGCTTCGTGATCGCTTCCCGAAATGCAATTCAAAAAGAACGAATGAGCCTGCGGGCGCCCACGAGATTTTTATCTGCGGAGGTAATGAGAGAAATGTTTTTCTTTCCGAATGATGAGAGCGAAGTCCCGGCAGAAGTTTCCACTCTGGATCATCCTGCAATCTTGAACTACTACCTTGCCGGTTGGAAGCGAATGGAATGATCGGAAAAAATCTGCTCGCTGATTTTTATGGAGTTAGCCCTTCCACTCTAAGCGATACGTCATTACTCGAGCGCTGTCTGCGGGAGGCCGCGGTGGAAAGTTTGCTGACTCCGCTGAACGATCCTGTTCTCCATCAATTTCAAGGAGGCGGGATCACAGGATTCTTGTTATTGCGTGAGTCACATATTTCGTTTCACTCCTATCCCGAGCACGGATTCCTTGCGCTCGATGTGTTCACCTGCGGATTGTCGGATCCCGAGAAAGTTGTGGAAGTGTTTCGAAAATATTTATCGCCGTCCCATCACCAGATCGTGACAGCGGTGCGAGGTGGCGGAACCTCATGAGTGTCGCTGTACCCGGGGCGCCTCGTTCGCTGGAATTCGTCGAACCGGTTGCCGTTGCTGCGCCGGCCCGTTGGATCGTTAACAAACGGTACGACCTCACATTTTTTGTCGGCAGCTGCATTTTTACGTTCGCCGCGTTTGGGCTTTACAAGATTGCTCATCATTTCCAGTTTTTTCTGAATGGCGATTCGGTTTTGATCACCTACTTTGTTTATTCTGCGCTTTTCGATCAGCCTCATATTTTTCAGACGTTTTCTCGCACGCACCTCGACTCAGATGAATTTCAGAAACGCCGCAAGTTGTACACGTGGGGAATTTTCGCGTTTATTGCGGCGGGATTGCTGGTTGTTGCGGCTGGCTACGAAGCTTATCTGATCGGTTTTGCCGCTCTTTATGGAAGCTGGCATATCATTCGCCAGCACGCCGGCTTTATGAAGGCTTACAAGGTGATCAACGACGACACGGATACTATCGATAATTGGCTCGATTGGTCCACTTTTTACGTCGGGATGTTTGCTTGTTTTTTCAATGATTACTCCGGCATTCGTGGTCCTTTTGTGATTTACGGAGACATCAAAGCCTGGTTTCCCACACTGCCCTCATTCACCGGAGAAGCTTTATGGACAATATTCCTGATCCTCCTGGTTTGTTATGGTGCGCGACAGACATGGAGAATCATGGAAGGAAGGTCCATCAATCCGCCAAAGTTGCTTCTGTTTACGGCGGCGCTTACAACGCACTATTTCGTTTTTTTTCTAACTGCAACACCTTTTCTCGTTGCTGAAGCACTGGAAACTATTTATCACGATGTTCAGTACCATGGCTGGATGATGAATTACCAGCGGAAACGATTTACGCAAACAAAACGCATTGTACTCAAGTGGCTCGCGGTCGCTCTCGTGTATGGGATTGTTGTAACCAGCCTGGAAATTTTCGAGCTGAAAACTCGCGGTGTAGCGATCTGGTTGTTTGTGCCTTTCGGTATGCTCGTTATCTACCATTATTATGTGGATGGACTGATCTGGCGATTCAGGGATTATCCGGCGCTGAGGAAATTGTTGCTGGGGGCAGGCGGGACGCCTGCGGTCCATAATGCCGGCGAGACGCCGGCGCTCCATACGCCTATTTTGTAGCGGTAAGTGAATGCCGGATGGTGCTTGCGTTTTGGAATTGATCCAGGCACTTCAATATAACGTACTCCGCCGCGGAAGGGACCTCAGTAATTTCTATCTTATAAGTTTCTGTCGGTGAATCATCGATCAGGTCAACAGGAAAAACAGAAATCCATGTTCCCGGCGTCACTGAATATTGGAGTTGTTTGATCGGGCTGAATTGATCTTCAGCTTTTAACTGGATAACGGCGCCTTTGCCTGATCTGGAGACTTGCGTTACTTCCAGCCGGGGAGAAGAGTTATCGACATCAAAAGGAGCACTTTCTTTGGTGTTGTTCAATGCAAACTTTCCGGGATTGCTCAAACGGTCCGTTACGTGGATCTGTATCAAATAAGTACCATCGGGAATTGTTTGCGTATCCCATGCAAATATGTTTTCCTTCAAATCCTTCGCCAGAAGTTTCCAGTTCTTGTCGTTCGTTGGCCTGTAATAAACATCAAATATAAGCGAATCATGATTCGCATCTGATCCATTCCATGTGATTGTCTGGTAGCCTTTTCGAAATTCTGCTTTACCCAAAAACGAAGTTGTTGCCTGGGCGGCCTGTTGAAATTCAGGCTGTTGAATTGTGGGGTCTACAACAGGTTCGTTGGAACCGGCGATCCCTTCTTGCTGAAATGCTCCGGACTTTTTGTAAACAGCGCCAGGTGATAGCGCTACGATGGCATCGATTTCAGGACGGATATTTTGTTGCAAGTACGCAATACGTACGCTTCGCAGCACAGGAGTTAGCTTACTGTCGGTTGTGTTGAGATCCGCTTTCCATTGAATAAATCGTCCTTTTGGACTGCTGATTTGATGTCCCGAAGGATCCGAGCCCGGAGTTGACCAGGCGGACCAGGTATCATCCGGTGCCTTCGTATTCCCGGATCTTGTCGATAACAGCACCGTGGTTCCTGCCGGCGTGTGGCCTTTCCAGGTTACTCTTCCCCATGCCGATGGCGTTCCGGTGTCTTTGATATCGGAAAAGTAAGTCCCACTCGCGGAGTGATTTTGAACAAGTTCGTAGATATGGCCAGGATTCGCGGTGGCCAGGTAAATCTTGCCCTGGTTGAGTAAGCTGGTGATTTGATCCTCAGCCGTTTTCAGAAGAATTGTGCTTTTTTTGTTTTTACCGAGCTTTATGAGTTTGGATTTTTTACCGGTCGAGATCAGAAGCGAATCCGCTTCGCCGGAGTGCTGAATGTCGAGTATGTGATCTTCAGATGAATAGATGAGCTCCGATGTTCCATCCGGATTGATTCTGAAAAGTTGCGATGCGGTCGGTCGTGTGGGCGCCATCGATGGTTGACTGGGAAAAGGGTTGATTTCGACGCTCGTGACGACCGTAGCTTCCGGATCATCCCCGGCATCGGTAGTTGGTTGTGGCGTCGGTGTCGGGGAAGGTTGAGGAGGCTGAATCATTCTTGGTTCCGGAGCCGCGCCAACGCCGCTGATGGACGCAAAGTATATTTCACCGCTTTCGCTGCGATGGATCGATGTAATTTGTTGCTGATCCGAATCGTACAACACGGCCGCTTTTCCATTTGATTCGATTGCATACAGAATTCCATTGCGGTCGGAACCCGCGACCAATCCCTTCTCTTTGTCCCAGAGAAGGGAAGTAATATTTGCTTCATTGGTATCCACTAGAACGTCACCTTTGCCGTTCTTATCCAGGCGGTAAATTTTCCCCTGGTCACCGGTTGCAACATACAGGTTACCGGTGGGATCGAACGTGAGACTCCAGATGTATTTATCCGTTGGATCGAAAAAGATTTGGGATGTGCCATCCTTTTTGATTTTGTAGATTTTTCCATCCGGTGATGTCGCTGCGTAAAGGTTATGATCACCATCCAGTGCGATATGCTGAACCTCCAGCTCTGCCGTATCCAGCAACGTAGATGCTTTGCCTGCCGAATCAATTTTTATGATTTTCCCTTCGTTGCCGGTTGCAGCATAAAGTGTTGATCCGTCACTCAATATTTTCCAGATGATGGAATCGTTACTTTCGTAGACCTTCTTGAGCTGCGGGGCCAGCATCAACTCCGCATCACTGGTAATGGAAATAGAATGCGGATCACCAGCAGAGAATTGTTGTTGCGTGTTCTCTTCCCAAAACAGAGGAGTCACGGCAAAGGACAAAAAAGGCACAGAAAAAACCAAAAGAAAAATAGTTGCTTTCATAGATTTTTTTGGGATCAGTTTTGTTTCGGCAAGACCTTAACGGCGAAATACTTCGTGCCGGTAAGGAAATAGTCAATGGGACGACTATCTTCCGAAAGTACCAGGCTATTTACTCTTTGGGAACTTCCAATTGTTTGTGATGAGGAAAGAATCGAATAGGCTGAAGAAGGGAGCTTGTGGAGACTGCGTCCCTTCATGACAAGCGTCGGCTCCGTGAGGAACGTTTTGACATAGATGCGATCGTTGGAACGCAAGTTATTCAGCAACGAGACAATTTGCTCAAGACTATCCGGCTTATACGCTTTACCATACTGAGCGTATTCCTGCCGGCTGATTTCTTGTCCGCTTCCAACAATAAAATGAAGAACGGATGAATCCAGATCTTCGGGTATTGTCAGATCAAATTCTTCTGCTTGTTTGTGGCCCTGATAGGTTTTGTAGACAGCTTTCAATTTGATCTGATCGCCCGGATGCACTTCATTGCGATCCAGCCATACTTCCAACAATTCAGCTTCTTTTCGTTGCATGGCGAGCTCGACATTGATGCCGACACTTTCAACATCGATGCGTCTGAATTCATTCGCCATCAATGTGTACAACACTGACGAAAGATATTGGGAAGCGTTGGAGAAGCTAGCCATGCCGCTAAAAATATTGTTGAACTCAATGGTGGATGAATTCTTTAGATCGATTGTTCCGGATATTTTCAGTGTGCTGTCTCCATATCCGAGTTGTGTGGCCAGGATTGTATTCTGGAATGCAAAATCCAAAAGAAGTGGAGCCAGGAGAGCGTGGTTCACTACTTCAAAATTGAAGTCCCGCTTCTTCTTGGCTTCGTCATTTAGTGTGACGGTCACGGGAATCATGGGCGACTTTGGTCCGACAACACCGTAAACCGCCGAGCGATGATCTTGCTT
>JBKKAT010000892.1:0-3050 GCA_046714535.1 Acidobacteriota bacterium
CATTAACAACCCGGATGAAGAAAAATTGATGGCAGATGGCGAATACCAGATGAAAATTGCCGCGGCAATTTTTCGCAGCATCCAATCCTTTCAAAATCGCAATCAGGAAGCTTCCTCAAAGATGAATACAAGTGGACAGTGACAGAATTCCCGGAGGGCGGGCCTCCGTGCCCGCCGAAAGTTAGAAACCATTTATTGGCGGGCAGGGACGCCCGCCCCCCAAGGTAAGCATGAATCGACCGATTGTAATTGGTTTCCTTCTTTTTATCGTTGTTTTTGGGGCGATCTTCTACGTGGTAAAAACCCGTACGGGGCCGGCGAAATCTTCGACGACCCAGGGCAATACTCCGGCTCCGGCAGCCGCAAATCAACGCCGGATTAAGGTCAAACTCTATTTCAGCGCTCCCGGTTCCGCGATATTGGAGACTGAAGAACGTTCTATCCCCTATCACGAAACTTTGCATGCGCAGGCGAAAGAAGTTCTGTCAGCATTGATCGCGGGGCCGAGCGATCAGTTGGTTCCCTCCATTCCTGAAGGCGTACGCATACTGGATGTTATGGTGAGCAAAGATGGAATCGCTTATGTTGACTTATCCGGAGAGATAGTTTCCAATCATCAAGGTGGAACGACAGGTGAAATGGTAACGGTTTATTCGATCGTAAACACGCTTACGATTAACCTTCCTCAAATCCAGGGAGTCCAGATTCTTGTAGATGACCGGCCGGTGGAAACTTTGAAAGGTCACATGGACTTAAGCAGACCGTTGAGACCTGATCTTTCCATCGCAAAGCAAGAAGAACCAGCATCGAAGGAACAAAAAAGTTTATGAGACAGGATGGTCGCTCTTTTGATCAGTTACGTAAAACAGCAATGACTCCCGATTACATCAAGAATGCAGATGGTTCGGTGCTCATTGAAATGGGAGACACCCGCGTTATCTGTACCGCTTCTCTTGAAGAAAAGGTACCTCCTTTTTTAAAAAATACAGGTCAGGGCTGGCTCACTTCTGAATATGGCATGCTACCCCGGGCGACTTCCTCACGCGTCACGCGGGAAGCAACGCAAGGCAGACAATCGGGAAGGACGCAAGAAATCCAACGCCTGGTCGGACGCGCCTTGCGCGCCGTAACGAACCTTCATGCGCTGGGAGAGCGCACCATCTGGATTGATTGTGATGTGTTGCAGGCGGATGGCGGGACGCGAACGGCTTCCATCACAGGCGGATACGCTGCCCTCGTTCTTGCCTTTTATCGTCTGGTTGAAGAAAAACTGTTGAATCACCTTCCGGTTCGAGACTATGTAGCGGCCATCAGCGTTGGAATTGTCAATCAGCGGCCCCTTCTGGATTTGAATTTTCACGAAGATTCCCGCGCAGACGTCGATATGAATGTCGTTTGCACGGGGGAAGGACATTTTGTTGAGATTCAAGGCACTGCAGAAAAAAGACCGTTTGTCGATGGTGATTTGCAAGAGATGTTACGTCTCGCGAACAAAGGAATTCGCGAACTGGTCCGCCTTCAACATAAAGCATTTCGCCAGGCAATGGACGAAAAATTCTGGGACTTACTTCCCCCACTACGCGACTGATTTCTTAGTTATGAGTAATGAGTGATGAGCAATGAGACCGGCTAATGGGGACTCATTACTCATTGCTCATTGCTCATGACTAACATCGTAATAGCGACTACCAACCGCGGAAAATTTCTTGAACTGCAAGATGGTCTTAAAGAGTTGAAGCTCTCTTTGCATTCTCTCCAGGAGTTTCCGGAGGTGCCGGAAGCGCCGGAAACAGGAACGGACTTTGATGAGATCGCGCGCAATAAAGCCACTTTCTACTACTCGAGGTTGCAACTTCCGGTTTTGGCGGAAGATTCGGGATTGGTGATTCCTTCCCTCGATGGCTTTCCGGGAATTTTTTCCGCCCGGATCGCGCAGACAGACGAAGAAAAGATCCGAATCATCCTGGAGAAATTGCAGGATACGAAAGAACGCTCGGCCTACTACTATTGCAGCATGGTTTTCCTCGGTTCTGAAGGTATGATGGAATCACAGGGTCGTTGCGATGGAACCATAGTCGAGACGCCCCGGGGTGCGCTGGGTTTCGGATATGATCCAATCTTTTGTCCCCATAATACTGACAGCACCTTTGGAGAAATGAACCTCCAGGAAAAGTCACTGTATTCGCATCGCGGACGCGCGATCAGGCAGCTATTGAACAAAATAAAAAATGAAAAACTAAAAATAAAAGATGAATGATGCCGTTGTTCCGGGTCAGGTTTTTTATTTTTTATTTTTAATTTTTCATTTTAATCCATGATTTCCTATCCAAGCCACGCCCGTTTCATGGCGTTGATTCTTACTACGTTTATAGTACTATATTCATCCCGTTACGAAGAGAAACCATTCTTCACGGCTCTCGTGTTCATATCCCTTTTTCCGATTCAGACGATTCTCTGGAGGCTTGCGTACAGCCGGAAAGCAAAGGATTACTTTTTTTGTTTTTCCTTTCTGATAGCAAATCTCATCTTGAAACATTACTGGCAGTATGCCGATTTGCTTTTCTATGCAACCGCGATTCTGATTTCTGCGGTTTTGCGCTACCGCGTTTTTCTTGCGGTTACCGGATCTGCGGCCGCTCTGGAGGTTCTGCGGGAAAATTATTACGCCACCGAAGGTGCGGAAGAAGTGGCTTTCCGCTATGTCTTGTTTCTGATGGCAGGCACTCTGACTTACATACTTCTCTGGGAAGAGAAGAGAAAGAAAGAAGAATACAAAAAAGAGCTGGACGACCTGAAGTACGGGATTCAGGAAGTCAATGACGGCGGAATCAGCGATCAGGACCAGATTTCCCGCTCGGTGGATGCGGCAATTGTCCTGGATGAATCTTTAAAGGGAATCGTCCAGCTGGTTCACAATGTTTTTAAACCGGAAACCTCGCTGCTCTGGCAATTCTTACCGGAACAAAAGAAACTGCGGGTAAAAAATCTCGCCGGCGATCCCGAAGGTTTGCGCGATGGTTTGATTGCCTCTCTCGGAGAGGGTCCGATTG
>JBKKAT010000893.1:0-2610 GCA_046714535.1 Acidobacteriota bacterium
CGCCCGCGAGGAACAGGCCTTTGTAACTTATGAGCAAACGGTTCTGACCAGTTTGCGGGAAGTGGAGGATGCGCTGATTGCTTTTTCGGAGGATCAAACTCGCCGCCAGACACTATCCAGCGCAGTGGAGGCAAACCGGCGAGCAGTGGATTTGGCGAATCAACTTTACAAACAAGGCCTTACGGACTTCCTGAGCGTCTTACAAGCTCAACGTGATTTGTTCGCGTCAGAAGATGCTCTTGTCCAGAGCGATCGAAACGTAACGTCGGATTATGTCGCAATCTATAAAGCGCTAGGGGGCGGCTGGGAACTTGAAACTACCGGATCGCAGGCCGGATTGCATAGCGCACCGCGGACGTCCAGTCCGCAATAAATTAAGGAGAGAAGATGAGGAAAACATATTTTGCAGCGAAGGATAAATCACTCGATAAGGCGATGCGTCTTTACTTGAAAGAAATTTCAAAGATTCCATTGCTCTCGATTGAAGAGGAAAAAGCGCTTGGTTATCGAGCGCAGGCAGGAGATAAGGACGCTCTGCAAAAACTGATTGAGTCCAATCTTCGTTTTGTGATCAAGATCGCGAAAAAGTACCGGGGCTCCGGACTTTCTCTACTGGATTTGATCAACGAAGGGAATGTCGGACTGATCGAAGCAGCACGCAGATTTGATCCGGAACGCGGCGTGCGTTTTACATCGTATGCAGTCTGGTGGATCCGTCAATCCATCCTTCATTACCTTTCACGCGCGACTCGTGCTTTTCGCGTTTCACCGAAAGCTGCAAATGTTTTGTACCGTGTCGCAAAGTTTCTGTCGAAAAACAAAGCAGATCAGTTGGAAATGCCGGATCGAGAAACGCTTGCTCGTGAAGTCGGGGTGTCGTTAAACGAGCTGAACTCGTCTCTGGATGCGGATGCCGGAACTTTCTCGCTGGATCAACCGATTGATCAGCTTGGAGAACTATTTCTTGGCGATGCCCTGGAACAGACATCTATTTCTTCCGCGGAGAATGACACAATGGCCGTCCTGCTAAAAGAAAGATTGGGTCAGTCTCTTGATATCCTGAACGGGATGGAAGAACAGGTCGTGAGATATCGCTTTGGTTTGGATGATGACAATCCACAGACTTTGAAACAAATTGGTGAGAAGTTCAATCTTTCCAGGGAGCGAATTCGTCAGATTGAGGCACAGGCTTTGAAGAAGCTTCGTGAATCTCTCCGCGATAGCTCCATGTCCAGTTACATCAACTGAAACACTAGCCACTAGCAACTAGTCACTAGTCACTAGCCACTTGCTGATGCTTTGCCGGTACTGCGTCCATAATAGGCACGCTTCAAGGTTGAAACGGCCGTCGCAGAAATTCTTTTGCCTGGTCGCGTGAACCGTAAATGTTCGGTTGTTTGAGGACAAATTGATATTCGATCGATGCCTCGGAATTTTTTCCCATTGCGTTCAAACATTGTCCCGATCGAAGATGACTCATCGTGATGAGGCCAACCGGTGTATTTTGCATCACTCTTCTTGCCGCCTGATACCGTTCCAGGGCCTCCTCCCACGAACGCTGGGAAAATAGAATTTCAGCATAGTCAAATTGAATGAAATCGAGCATGTAACTGCGCGCTTTTTCATCTTTCAAAAGCAATTCATGGATTTGAATGCTTTCCGGTAACCGTCCAAGCTTTGTCAGCATGGTGGCAGATTCAAAACGGAAAACCGGATTGGTGGGATATTTTTTTGAAAGTGTGCGAAGGAGTTTGAGCGAGTCCTCATGCCTTTTCTCGCGATCATAAAGCACGGCAAGAATGATTGCAGCTTCATCACGTCCCAGCTTGCCATGGTGAAGCGTTTTTTCGAGCTGCCGGAGCCCTTCCTCTTTTGAACCTCTTACACCACCCAGCATGAGCAAAATTTTCATGGCGCCGGGCAACTTGCCTATAACGTAGTTGTAAAGACCGACACTCATGTAAGCATCAGCAAAGTCCGGATGCTTCTTCAGCAATTTCCGGTGTATGGCAACCGCTTCTTTCCCATGCTGCAAAGAGGAGAGAAAGGTTCGCTTCACAGTGCTTTCATATCCTGCGATGGCTCCCCGTGCTGTTCCTGCATAATAGAGTCCGGCAAGATCATTCTTGTCATCGCGCAAACGCATTTCGGCGCGGATGATTCCTTTCTCGATCGTGTTATAGAACAATTTCTCAACGGCGGAATCGGGTTTGTCATTTTGCTGACGGAAAAAGGCATTGCCGCGATTGTAAAGCTGAGTTTGTAAACGGCGTAAGCCCGATAGGTGTTCCAGCCAAACCGCCGAAGCTAGATAGATGTATCCGGCCGGATGTTTTGGATCCGCTTTAATCATCCTGTCGAATTGCTCTTTTCCTTTTTTGTAATCCATTTCGTAAATCGCCTGAAAACCCTGCGTGCAGTGAGCCTCAAGTTGCGGTGAAAGTAAGCCGGTTTGAGCAATGGCGTTGCTGGCAAAAGTAAAAAAAAACGAAAAGCTAAAGAGAAGCGAGAATTTCAGTAGCGTGAGAATCCGGATCGACATTTGGATAGACTTTTGTGATCATTCCTTCTTCATTAATTATATAGGTAATGCGACTCGCGAAATAAGCG
>JBKKAT010000894.1:0-2580 GCA_046714535.1 Acidobacteriota bacterium
TTTACCAAAACCGCGTGTTCTTCTCTGTCAGGTTTGACGCCCCCGTAGGAGGCGTAGTTGTCAACTCCGGTTTCGGCATATGTGACGGAGGTGGCTGTTATATCCAGGGTGCCTCTCCTTTTATTGATGGCAACTATCCGTTAGGGACCTGGAGACACATTGCTGCAGTCTACAACGATGCCACAAAGACCATGATTGTGTACCTGGATGGTATGAAGGACGGCGAAGCGAGCTTTGCGACGACCGGAAGCCCTTCCACTAATAATGAAGTGTTACAAATTGGTAAGAGGAAGTCTGTTGGCAGCAGTGACACGGACGGGCGGATTGACGAGGTTAGAATTTATGATCGCGCGCTTTCTGCGCAAGGGATAGCGGAGTTGTTCCATGTAGCTCCAAAACCCGTAATTGCCGGTCCAACTGAGGTATGCGCGGGAGGCGCAGTCACACTGGATGCTGGCGCCGGTTACAGCTCCTATTTATGGAGCACGGGTGCAACGACTCAAACAATCACGGTCGCGCCATCATCAACAACCACTTATTCGGTAACCGTTACCAACGCATCCGGACTTTCAGGATCGGATGATCACACCCTTAGTGTTTTTCCCGTTCCCACGCCAACCATTACGGGACCCGCGGAAATCTGCGATGGAAACTCCGCAAATCTGAATGCGGGAATGGGATTCACATCCTATTTGTGGAGTACAGGCGCAACAACGCAGGGAATCACCGTTGCTCCAGGCGCAACAACTGTATATTCAGTAACCGTCATAAATTCTTTTGGATGTCAGGGAACCGATAGTCACACATTGTTGGTCAAAGCCTGTCCCACACTTTCCATTAATGATGTTTCGCTGTCTGAAGGACACTCCGGAACTGTGAATGCAAACTTCGTGGTTTCGCTTTCTTATGCAAGCACTGAGGTCGCAACAGTTCAATTCGCGACAACTCCAGGTACAGCGATAGCGGGTGAAGATTACGTGCAATCTTCCGGCACGTTGTCGATTCCTGCAGGAGGTACGGAAGGAGCCATCACAGTTGCAGTCAAAGGGGACACAGATTTTGAAACTGATGAAAATTTCACGATAAGTCTTTCCGCGCCATCGAACGCAACGATCTCCAAAGATACCGGCATTGGAATGATCCTGAATGATGACGTAACCATTTCCCTTGAAGACGCTTCCGTAATTGAAGGAAACGGTGCTGCGAAAAGTCTGGCCTTCAACGCAACACTTTCCGCTCCCTACGGTCTGGATGTTTCTGTGACGTACCAGACCTCGCCTGGAACTGCATCAGCCGGACAGGATTACACATCTGCGACTGGAACGTTAACGATTCCAGCCGGGAGCACAACCGGCACGATTTCTGTTCCAGTGATTGGTGACTCTATCTATGAGATCGATGAAGATCTGACACTGCAGTTAACGAGTCCGGTGAACGTGACAATTCTGGATTCGCAAGGAACGGGCATCATTGCTAATGATGATACGGCTCCTTCCATCCTGATTGGCAACGTTACCATCACAGAAGGGAATAGCAGCGTAACACCAATGAACTTCACCATCACGCTTTCCCGAATCAGCGGGGCTGCGACATCGGTGAACTTCATCACGGTTGGAGATACTGCAACGGCCGGAACAGATTTCAATGATTCGAGCGGAACCATCACGATTCCAGCCGGCGCCACGACTGCCACGATCAGTATTGATGCATTCGGTGATCTTCTTTACGAAGAAAACGAATCATTCTTCGTCAACCTCTCCCTGTCTGCAAACGCAACGATTGCGGATGCGCAAGGAAAAGGTGTTATCGGAAATGACGATGTCCAGCCATCGCTTAGCGTGAATGACATTTCCATTCTGGAAGGAGACACAGGATCAGAGGATGCGATATTCACAATCCTGCTTTCGGCTGTCAGCGGCGTGGAAACAAGTGTGCGTGTACAGACTGCGAACGATTCAGCAAATTTAAAAAAGGGTGATTACGTGCGTACCTTTCCGACCTTAACGATTCCCTCGGGTCAGTTCAGCGCTTCCGTCGCGATCCCGGTCATCGGAGACACCATACTTGAGCCCAATGAAACGTTTTATGTAAATCTTGCGGCACCCAGAAACGCAACGATCGCGGACGGCGAGGCGGTTTGCACAATCGTCAATGAAGATTAGGAGGGGGATATCGCCCGCAAGATTGGAGTGCGACGACGCGGGCGGGGACAAGCCCCGCCCCTTAGGTTTTCTGTCATCGCCGAAGGCGTAAGTCTTCGAGTTCCGAGAGGGTACTCGACATCATCGCCGAAGGCGTAGCGCCAACCTTTAATTTTTCTCTGCCTATTTCATATGACCGCTGGCGAGGCAATCTTTGATGGAAGCAAATTCAACACACCGCCCCCACCACCGTCTCCTGCGCAGCTCACGTTCACCGTAACGAAAGGAGGATCGGCAGCGGCACGGTCACCGATAGCGCGGGAATGAATTGCGGTGGTGACTGCTCCTCCTCCATCGCTTCCGGAACCGCCGTCACTGTAAAAGCACAAGCCGCAGCGAATTCAACTTTTGTAAACTGGACGAACGGGACCGGTTCCGC
>JBKKAT010000895.1:0-2968 GCA_046714535.1 Acidobacteriota bacterium
TGTGAGTCCCGGCTTTGACAACAATGATGTTGGTTTCTTATTCCGCGCCGATCTATACAACATGCATGTCGGCAGCGGATACAAGTGGACAACTCCGGGAAAATATTACCGCTATGCGGAGTTGGGAGGCGCAGCGTTTCGCACGCTCGATTTTGGCGGCGATACAACGTGGGGAGGCTTGTTTCATTTTGGGTACATGGAGTTTACCAACTACTACACGTTGGATTACTCACTTGCATGGAATCCTGAAGAGACCATGAATAACACGCGCACGCGGGGCGGACCACAATCTTTGAATTTGCCCGGTTATGAAGTCAATCTGTTTGGACGCACGGACAAACGAAAGAGGGTTGTGTTTGGATTCGGTGGAAATCTTTACGAAGCGGAGTCTTCTCATTACCGCGCCTTGAATTCCACAATCGAATGGAAACCGATAGCCAACGTTTCCTTAAGCGTAAATCCGACTTTCGAGCGTAGTTGGACGCCGGCACAGTGGATCGATAATTTTGAAGATTCAACCGCGGCGCACACTTTTGGAACAAGATATGTTTTTGGAGCACTCGATCAGAAAACTTTCAGCGCCGGTTTGCGCGTGAATTGGACATTTACACCTCGCTTGAGTTTGCAACTTTATGCCCAGCCGCTGATTTCATCCGGACGCTATACCGATTACAAAGAACTTGCTCAACCCAGAACTTACAACTTCAACATCTATGGGAATCCAATTATAACCAGCGGAGATGTTACGATCGATCCGGACGGAACCGGTCCTGCAGCAGCATTCACTTTCGATGATCCGAATTTTAATTTCAAGTCGCTGCGCGGAAACGCGATTCTGCGCTGGGAATACAGGCCGGGCTCGACAGTATATTTTGTGTGGACGCAAACGCGTGCAGATGACGAACCGAACGGAAATTTTCAATTCACCCGTTCCCTGAGCCGGTTGTGGAAATCGGAAAGCGATAATATTTTTCTCGTCAAATTTAGCTACTACTGGAACCCTTAAACACTCTGTCTTCACCGCAGAGTACGCAAAGTACGCAGAGAAAAAATGGTTTCACTCAATGCTCACTCTGCGCGCGTTGCGTCCTCTGCGGTATTTTTTTCCTGCAAACTGCTAAAATGCTTCCGTGCGGATTTTGTTTTTAGCCTTCATCCTTACCACTTTCCCTTTTTTCCTGTTTGCTGAACCCGAGGTTCGTGTTCGATACATCTATATCAACAATTTAGATGTATTCGATCCCCAACATCAGGAGTTTCGATGGTGGGGGTTTCGGTTTATGAACCGCCTTCATATGAAAACGCAAAAATCATTTATCCGGAATGAACTGCTGTTGAGAGAAGGAGATTTGCTGGAAAAGGATCTCATGCGTGAAAGTGAACGAAATCTAAGAAGATACGCTTTCTTGACGGATGTGTCGGTGCGCTCACGCCTGATCAACGATAAGGAAGCCGATCTGTTCGTAGATACAGAAGACCAGTGGACCACGAAACCGAGTTTATCCTGGGGGACTACACGCGGATCACGAACCTTTGATATAGGAATTGAAGAAGAGAACTTCCTGGGTTTGGGAAGAAGAGTTGGCTTCCGTTATGAAAAGGCCGCCGAACGGGATGGTTTTGCGGGATTATATGGCGACCCGCGATTCCTGAATACAAGGCTTCGATTGACTCTTCGCTACGGTAGTTTTTCGGATGGACACCGAATGACCTACAGTCTCGTTCAGCCATTTTATGCGCAAGAAGCGCGATGGTCCTATGGCGTGGATGGATTCGATCTAAAGCGCCTGCAGCATTTTTACTACAAGGGAACTGATGCGGCCGCGCTCGAACACGTTCAACACAATGTTAATTTCGATGTGTCTCGCGCGTGGGGGCCGCGTTATCAGCGGAACAGAGCCGGCTTGATTTTCGGATACTCGCAAAATTTATTTCCATCCGTTTTGGTTTTTGATGAAGTGGCTGCTCAAGAGGAGGAAATTCAACGAAATTTGAATCCGGTTGAAAATGAGCTCTTCAATATCGGAATGAGTCTGGTTCGGGATCGTCAAAGATTTGTCAAATTTCATTACATAGATAATTTTGGCCGCACGGAAGATTTGCCATACGGCACACACGCAGGACTTTCGATGATTCATTCGAACGATGATAAAGGACGCGATTTCCTCACCGGTAATTTCAACGGTAGATATACATTTCATCGAAATGCGGCGCAATATTTTGTCAGCCATGCCGGGCTATCTTTAAGAAGAGAGGCCGGAGAGTGGAATAACTGGATTGCCGAGTTTTTGGTGCGCTATTACCTTCAAAACGGACCGACAAAGTTGGGATTCTTCCGAAGTCCCAGGCAAACCTTCGCGGCGAATCTGGTGGCAACGATTACTGCGGATATGGATGCGCCCTTTCAACTTTCACTGGGAGAAGATGAAGGTTTGCGCGGATATCCTTTTCGTGGCTTCACAGGTCTGAATCGTGCTCTTCTGAATCTTGAATACCGCGTAATGGTTCCCTGGGAAAGTCGTTTGGCTGGAATCGCCGTGGTCCCTTTCGTAGATACAGGTTACGTCTGGAATCCGGACGATCATTTCGGCTGCAGCGCAGGGATCGGTTTGCGAGTGGGTATGAAGAAATACGGCAGGACCCGTGTGCTGAGAATTGATTACGCATTCCCACTGGTGAATAGCAGGGGAAGAGGCTCTTCGCTTTCTGTCAGTGCTGGTCAGTCGTTCGACATCTTGTAATCGTGGATCTTGGTCGTAATCGTAATCCTGGATAGTAATCCTGGATCGTAATCCTATTTTTTATCCCTTTTCTAAGGAGAATGAATATCGAATATCCAGCATTCGATCTACGAACAATCGAAGTTGAGCTTTGATCCCATGAATGGCTTTGTGGCAGCGGAAATGGTACAGACACACTTCTGTGGCTTGGAGGAATAGGAATAGCCAGAAATGGTCCTGTGCAGGGA
>JBKKAT010000896.1:0-2604 GCA_046714535.1 Acidobacteriota bacterium
GGTTAAACTCTTCCACACTCACCGTTCGTTTTCCTGAAGCCGGATCACTCAGAAAAACTTTGTCCTTCTTGAAACCCTCAACAACCAGGAAGTGATTAAAATTCCAAAAAACGATGAACGGAAGCGGAACGGATGAAATATCAGCAAGTTCTTTTTTGAAGCCGGCAGCTTTCATTCCCAACCTGCGGGCTGCTTTCAAGATATTACTGGCCTTGCTTCCGTCGCGGGAAACTCCGCAGAAAACGCGCAGTTCTTCTAGAGGCAGGACCCGTCCATAATAGCCAAGCACGATTCCCAGAGAGGCGGCGCCACATTCGGCCGCTTCCATTTGAAGAAGAGTAGGAGTATTTACCCGCTTTGTGGGGAACAGGGTCGCCGGCGATTGAGTCTGGTTGACTTCCTTAGATTCCAAGTGTTTCCCTGATGTACGGAATCAATAAATTGATCGGACGCTGTTTTTCAACTGTCACCATGCCGTCGCAAAGTGTCCCACTGTAGATCTTGACCGGTGGTCCTTTTCTGGAAGACCATCGATAACCACTCTCTGTTGACGATTCCGGAATGAGATCAGCGTAGATTTCCAGCGGAGCGCCTGATTCTGCGAGAGATTGAACCAGCGTTTCATTTGATAACATCCGCATCATCCCCTGGTAGGTGGCAGGAAAAGCAGAAACTGATTTAACTTTCCCCAGAATGAGCCCATATTCTTCACGTCGCACAGTGGTCGGAGATATCAGAGCTTCCATGTTTGCGTGCACCTTTTTGCCTTCTGCTGCAGGAAGATAAAGCAATGCCTGCAGTTTACCCTCGGCCAATTCAAGGCTGACAATAGAGGTGCCGACCGTCACTAAACTTCCAGGATCGACTTTTACTTCCAGAACCCGGCCGTCATACGGACTCGATACACGCGACGAAAGTTCCAGCTGATTTTCAAGTGATTGTACTTTTCTTTTCTGATCGGCAATTCGCAGCTCACTGGTGGATAATTGCTGTTGATTTTGGTTCCTCATCGCCGACTCGCTGGCTGCGATCTCCCTGAGATTGTTTTTTGCCTGCGAGATCGCCTCTTGCATCCGGCTGTATTCGTCTTTGGTTTGCAAAACCTGCTTCTCCGTTATTACGCCTTCGGCTAATAACTTCTCTTCTGCTGCAATCCTCTTTTTGAACCATTCAATCCGGGCCTTGGAGCCCGCGATGGTCTCCTCATTTCTCGCACGCTGACCGGCCATCACATCGTTTCGAAAACCAGTATCCTTGTGCACGAATCCGGTCAGGGCCTGATGCTCAGCCATTAATTCGTTCAACTCATCCTTTGCATGTGCGATCTGATCCAGTAGATCCGGCTGAGCAATTCTTGCGATCACTTGATCCTTCTTCACGATGTCACCGGATGTGACATCAATCTCTATAAGTCGTCCACCCCCCAGACTCGCCACATCGAAAACTCCGCCTGTCCTTATCAGAATTCCTTTGCCTGAAATTTTTGTGGGAATGACGCCAAATACAGACCACAGAACGCCGGCTACAAGCAAAAAGCCAAGGGCCATCAAGGCAAGCCACGCCCTGGGATTGGTGACCCGCATTAACTGGTCCAGTTCCTCGGGAGAAGAAAGCCGGTCGAGCGCCGCCTTGCGAAAAAGCGTTTCCTTCATAAAAACTTCTGAACCGCCTCTTCTTCAGTTGGGAAGATATCGAACAAAGAAACAAAGCCGGCAATTTTGAAGATTTTCTCAACATTGGAGTTCATGCAGCAGATTTTCACATCCCCATTTTTTGACTTCGCTTTTTTTAACGCTGAAAGAAAGATACGAAGCCCGGTGCTGCTGATGAAATCCACTTCCGAAAGATTGAGGACCAGCAGGGATGCTTCTGCATTCAGAGCGGAATCGATCTCGGCTTCTAATTGATTCGAAGTTGATGGATCGATTCGTCCGGAGACTTTAAGAATTTCGATTCCCTTTTCGATTTTCTTTCTTTCGATTTTCATTGTTCTAGCTCATCAACTTGACCATGGTCAGGATCTCGTAACCGTCTTTGTATTCGTAATAGATCTCGTCCACCAATTCACGGATAAAAAACAGACCGAGGCCGCCGGGCTTCCTGTCCTCAAGGCTCGAAGTGGTGTCCACAGTGCCGCCATGTGTTTGATCGAAAGGTTTTCCATGATCTTTGATCGAGACCGAGCATTTATTATCGCTTAATGCCTGGCAGCGGATTTCAATTGTGCCTTCTTCGTCCGGTGAATAAGCATGCTGAATGATGTTTGTGCATGCTTCATCAACGGCGACGTTGATGTCAAAAATCCTCTCCTCCGGCATTCCGAATTGGTGGAGGGAATCGCTGATGAATTTCGCTATGGTAGGAAGATTATCGAGCTGGTTCGAAACAGTAATTTGAAATTCTTTGCCACCGTCATTGGACATTTGAGCTTCCCCCATCCTGAAAAAGCAATGTCCTTATTTTAACATACGGAAAACATTCAGGCAGGCGAAAACAACCGGAAGGAATGGGCAAGCACGTGTGCCGCCCATTCTCAACCGGAAAACGCGAACGAAGGCAAAATTACTTGGTGAGTAACTATGCCTTGATCACTGTGGTGCGGGG
>JBKKAT010000897.1:0-5228 GCA_046714535.1 Acidobacteriota bacterium
TTTCCGGATAGCACACCAAGCACACCGGTCCGGCCGATGGCAGTCTTTACGTCATATCCGCATTGCCTTAAATGCTCCGCAACAATTCCTGCTGTGCGGTTTTCCTGATAAGCAAGCTCCGGATGAGCGTGGAAATCACGGCGCCACGCGATGAGTTTCCGGCGATTTTGATCATTCAAAAACTCGCGCATGGAGCCTCCGTTTATGGGTTCAGCAGCGGTACCAGATAGTGATAGGCCATCAACTTTCGATAACCGGGTTCAACCTGCGCCGGCTGTTTCGGGCTGGGCACTGAAGAAAAAATAGGGAAAGGAACGAAAGATAAAAGCATGGAAATTACAAAAATACTTAACATCATGGTCCCAGATCTTCGAATTCTAAACTCGTCGCCGGATGCCCACCGGTAAAGTAAAAAAATAAAACCAATTGACAAAACGATCATCACCCCTAGAAGTACATACCAGACGTTTTGGGAAAGCGAACTTTGCATTGCGCTGTTTGTGAAATAATGAAACAAAGCAGCGATCAAAAACATTCCCAGAAGTACACAAAGGGTAACGGCTCGAAACGTTAGCGTATTGTGCAAATCAAAGGCTGCAAGGAGGATGCGCATTCCCACATAGATCAGCGCCGCAAGAAACGCCGCAATTGCAACATAAATGAAGAATGCATGCAGGTATATAAAAGGGTCCACGGGCGCAGTATTTTTGTCGAAGAGAGCGGCTATGCGATTCCAGTAAAATGCTTCAGCAAGTCCCCAAAAACTCCAAACTAGAATCGAGAAGATCAGCGCCTCTGTGAAAGGGAAGTGAAAGGCCTCTACAATCTTGTTTTTTGTTAGAATCTTCATAAAAGACGAAGTATTATAACAGATACACTCAGGACTACAGGTAACGATGGATAAAAGTGTTCTTATATTAGATGATACATCCGGAACGCTAGGGGAGCTAATCAATAAACTCTCGATGGCGCACGTGAAGGTCCGGGTCTGTTTTAGCCCCCAGCACGCGCTGCAAGAATTGGCGGTTGAGGCGCCTCATTTGCTGATTGCTGCAGGTCAATTCGAAGATATGAACGCCTATCAGTTTGCGGAAAAGGCGTTTGAGAGCCGCCATCTTCCCTCCTTTGTGATCTTAAATTCGGCAGGTGATTCTACACAACTGCGGCTCGCGCGGCATCCTGGAATCATTGGCATTTATTACAAACCGCTGAAAGTTCAAAAACTTTTCGATCGCGTCGTAAAATTCCTCAAAACCGCTTAGAATTCAACGCAAAGCGCAAAGCCGCGGCCCTGTGTAAGAAGGGAGAAATGGAGATGATGGGGATAAGGAGATAATTGATTTTCTTTCATTTCCATATCTCAACTATCTCCAAATCCCCCTTCTTACACGCAGCTCAGAATGTTTGCCGAAAAACACAATCTCACGAACCGTATTGCAAAGCAAAGCCGCTAAGTTTTACTCTTCGCGGAGGGCCTGGATCGGGTTTAACCCGGCCGCGCGTTTTGCCGGCAGGAAGCTGGCCAGAGTTGCGATCGCAGCAAGAACAACGACTGCAAGAATCAGAGTCAGCGGATCATTTGGCTGCATCCCGAAGATGAGAGCTTTCGCGGCGCTCGCTGTGAGCAGCGCTAGAAATGTTCCCAGTGCCAGACCTGCGATGAGCAGGGTAGTCGCTTCGCGCATGATCATGGAGAGAATGTTCCCTCCGTTTGCACCCAGGGCGATGCGGATCCCAATTTCATTTTTGCGGCGGACCACCATATAGGACATCACGCCATAGAGGCCGATCATGGCAAGAAGGGCCGCGAGAAGTCCGAAGAAACCCGCCAGCGTGGCCATCAATCTTTCGCGCAAAAGGCGTTGCTTGATCATGGTCCGGAAAACACGGAACTCGAGACCAATCGCGGGATTCATTTCCCGGGCTGCTCTCTTGATGGATGCTGTTACGTCGCCAAGCGTTTCATTGGAACGGATGATCATCAGCGCTTCTTGATCCGGATTCTTGTCCTGACTCTCCGGCACAAAAACGATCGGAGTAAATTCCTCGCGTAAATCTGTGTATTTGGTGTCATTCACAAGACCAATAATCTGAAAAATCTTATCCGGCAGCCCTTCGGCTTGAGCGACACGAATATGCTGTCCATTGGGATTTTGTCCATTCAAGAATTTCTTTACGAAGGTTTGTGTTACGATCGCAACGGGGGGCGATTGCATCGTATCCGTTTGATTGAAATCGCGTCCGCCAATCAATCTCGTTCCCACCGTTTGAAAATATCCGTCGGTCACCTGATTGAAATTCGCAGTCTCACTCTGCCGGGGTCCATCCGATATCGAAATAAACTCATTCCAACCGCTTCCACTCAGAGGAACAATTGCAACACCGGCCGCCGATTGAACAGGGGGTAGGGAACGAATTTTTTCGCGAAGCTGTTTTTTGTAGGCATTGCGTTGTTCGGGAGGAACGTTCAGCGATGTGAAGTCAAAGCTGCTGATCAGAATGCGGTCCTGGCGGAAACCTGCATCGAGCGAGGTTAGATTGTGGAACGTTCGAACGAACAACAGGGCGCCCACCACAAGCATTAAGGAGAGGGCGACTTGCGAAACAACCAGCAGGCGTCTCGATTCAAAACGGGAACGGCCCGAAGTATTTCCGCGAGCGTTCGCTTTCATGGCTTCTCCGGGTGGCGTTCGAGATGCCTGAATGGCCGGCATCAACCCGAAAAAAACGCAGGTGAAAATTGCCAATCCGGCCGTAAACAGAATGATCCGCCAATCAGGTTGCAAATCCAGAAAAAGGACGCTTCGTTCCGTGCTCAAAAATGAAATCAGCGCGCGGCTGAGCACCTGAGCGAGCGCAGCTCCCAGCAAGCCTCCTGCGACGGCTAGCATCAAACTTTCGGACAGCATTTGCCGGATCAACCTGCCCCGTGAAGCCCCCAGTGCCAGACGCACCGCCATCTCTTTCTGCCGTGCACTCGCGCGGGCAATCATCAAGTTTGCAAGGTTCGCGCATGCGATTAACAATACGAAACCGGAAATCGCAAGAAGAATCCAAAGAGGATTCTCGTATTCGCGACGCACGTTGGAAAGTCCATTTCCTACCGGTTCCGCACCAAACTCCATTGCCACATAACCCTTTTTGTCGGCTGCGGCGTATGTATTCGGAGTTGTCGCTTCAAAAATCCCGCGGGAGAGCGTTGCAACCTGGGCAGAAGCACGGTCCAGAGTCCAACCCGGCTTGAGGCGACCCACAGCAGCAAGCCACCACGTGTCCGCTCCCTTCAAAAAGGATTCTTCCGAGTGAATGAGTTGCTCGGAGCACAAAGGAAGTGCGACATCGAAATTCCTGCCCACTTCCATGCCAAAGAAGCTGGCTGGAACCACGCCTGTAATCTCAAAAGGTCGCCCTCCCAGCGTAATCTTTTTGCCGAGTACAGATTTGTTTCCGCCATATTCGCGCTGCCAGAAAGATTCATGGATCACCGCAGCCCCGGATCCACAGTTTCTTTGATCATCTGTGGCATTGATCAAACGGCCGATCACGGGGCCGATTCCTACAACATTGAAGAAGTCACCACTTACGAATAGTGTTTGGGCATAACGGGCCTCGCCACCCTGATTCATATTCAGGCGTTGTGCGTACCAGACTCCCATTTTGGAGAAACCTTGCTGCTGATCGCGCAGCATCTCCCAGATTGAATTCGTCAATTGGGGACTGTATCCGACAAAGCGTCCGGTTCGGCCGTCCGGTGTTTTTACAATTCGAACGTTCGCCAGTTCTTGCGGTTTTTCAACCGGCAAAGTGCGAAGACGTACGGCATTCAGCAGTTGAAAAATTGCCGTGTTCGCGCCGATTCCCAGCGCAAGCGATAAAATCATGATTGCTGCGAATCCCGGATTGAACCGCAATACGCGCGCGCCATAGCGCAGATTTTGCCACAATTCCGCCATCCGGTTTCCACCGCGCTCCGGCTCTTCCGGCACGGTCCTGCGCCGGGTTTGTTTGATCGAAGAACGCAATTCGGTTGCTAGTTTTCCGCCATTGAACTCTTTCATCACGGTCTGATATGCCTGTTCGGCTGGAATTCCCTGCATCACCAGGTCCTGATATCTGTCGTTCAGATGCTGACCGAGCTCTTCAATGATTTCTGCTTCCCTGGCCGGATCGACGTCCAGGTCTTTGATAAACGATGTAATTTCTTTTCCCCAATCAGGCATGTTTTGCTCCGGTAATCAAATTGATAGCATTCACAAAATCTTGCCAGAGGCTTCGTTGTTCCTTTAACATTTTTCTTCCCTGCGTGGTCAACCGGTAATAACGCCGCCGTCTCTGTCCCGCCTTTTCGACCCATCGTCCCTGAATCAATCCACGCTTTTCCAGCCGGTAAAGCAGCGGATATAAAGAGGCAACATGAAATTTAAGAGCGCCCTCGGAAAGCTGTTCAATCAGTTTACTGATCTCATATCCATGCCGCGGCCGATGTTCAATCAAGGAAAGGATAAGAAGCCCCGCGCTCCCTTTCTTGAGCTCCTGGTTAAACAGTGTTCTTGCTATATGTATCATTCCCATATAATGTCATCCCACATTATGTTTTGCAACCACGAGATAAGACGTTGGCGGAGATCAGAAAGTTTACGTACGATTGTGGATGATGACTAAATTTGAGTTGGCCGAACGGATTCCGGCCTCGTCTTGAAATAGTCCGTGCTAAGATAGGCGAGCATGTGGGTAGTCCTCCTAGTCCTTCTTCTATGCACGGCCAATTTCGCTTTCAGCGAAACGCCTCAGATTTCCATTCCGAGAATCACTCAACGAATCGGCCTGTCGGATTTCGAAGGAATGCAGCCGCGTGGTTCTTTGCTTGGAAGATTGGCTGTTATAGAAGATTTTGTTCAATCGAGACCAAAAGATGGCGCTCCTGCTTCGCAAAAAACGATTGTCTACATCGCTTATGACGATGAAAATATTTACGTGATTTTCGACTCCTTTGATTCGAATCCGGACCGGATTGCGGCATCGATCAGCCGGCGGGAAGGCTTTTCGGAAGATGAGGATTGGGTGGAGTTTTATCTGGATACCTTCAACGATCAACGTCGCGCCTATTGCTTTTCCACCAATCCAATGGGCGTTCAGTGGGACTCCCGCTACTCCGAAACGTCCGGTAGCGGCAGCGGTTTCGAGGGCCATCAGTCCTCTTTCGATGCTCTATGGTATTCCGAAGGAAA
>JBKKAT010000898.1:0-4459 GCA_046714535.1 Acidobacteriota bacterium
CTAATAATGTAGTGTTCATGGATTCGTATTCGTGAAAATATTCGGAGAGGAGGGAGCTTTTGCGTTTGGGAGCGTCAACCGGAGATTTTGAATTCTGCAACGCAAGAATCAATTCTTTTTCCGAAGCAAGATAGTTTAGTCGACAGATTCGCAGATAAGGGTCGAGCAATATTGCCGCTGGCTGTTTTCCCCATTCCGGAACAAGCGAGAGTTCATTGATCAAGTAGTCCCGCCTGACGGACTTTTCATCCAATGCGTCAAAAAGCCGGGCGGTTTCAGCGCTCACGGCTGTGGCTAGGGATTTGCGATACTCAAGCTTGCCAAAACGTTTTTGCCAGACTTCCGGACCGTAGGAAAGTTTCCCGGTAAGTCCCATCTGAATAGAGGAGCATTTCAGCGCAACGAAAACAGATATTGGTTCTTTCCGGCTTCTCAGTGACTCATTAAGCTTCCAACAAGCTGTTAATGATTTTTCCGATGACAAAGAATCTCCTTCTGTTAATTTTAAAAGGGCATCGGCTGCCAGAAGATGGTGAAGACGGAGGATTCCCTTCAATGCCGGAATGAATTGCGATCCGCGAGGATTCTCCCCGGACCATACGGGGGATGTTTCAAGAAGCAAATGCTTTTTGATTTGGGCTATGTCTCTTTGGGACACGCTCAAGAATCTTTTTGTTGCATCCGGAATCGAATCGGGAAAGCCGGAAGCTCCGGCCTCCGCTCGAATATGATGGTTCAGTTCAGGCCAAATACTTTCGAGCCTTTTTGATTGAACTTCAAAATCGGGCGTTGTGAATGCAACTTTTCCATGTTCAAGAATGATTCCGAGTTTTATACACATTTCGTTTAATGCTTCTGCGGATGGGTTTGCCCCTTGAGCACTGACGCTGTGATGGGAGTCCCATTCGGCTCGCATCCTTCTTTCCTTTGCTGTGAGGTAGTGATCCAACGCGAATGAAAAAATGCAGATAAAGGCAAATGCGGCCGGTGGCGCAAGGAAGCGGAAGGGAATGCTTTTCTCCTTCACGGGTTTGTCAAAGGGGCCTCCAGGACTATTATAAATACGCGGGGGTTAATATGTTTAACTGGCTTAAAAAAATCTTCCAAACAGAGACACAACCGCATACAGAGCAACGAAGCGGAGAGGATCGCAGAAGTCTTGTCGATTCCAGGAATCCAGGTTTGCAAAACTGGATACGCGAATTCTGGAACGTGTATTTTCAGGATAATCCGGACAAGAACCGGCGACGCATCGCTGACCGCCGGAGATGAACGATTCAAACAGGGCGGCTTGCCGGTAGCTGAAGTTAGGAAAGAATTCCAAAATCGCATAACTTTTTCAGCCATTGATCCGTTACTTGCAGGCCTGTTTTAATGCGTATGTTTTCGACGACATTTGTTGCAAGACTTCCATCAAAATGAGTCAATACCTCGAAAAGGGAACGGGGCAGGTCGATGGGATCATACTGGCTGTATCCCCAGACACGAACTGTGTCGGGGTTGATGTTGATGGATTTGAAAGGCTTAGCCGACAAATATTGCGGCATTTTCCAGCCTAACAGTTGCCGGAAACAATCCTCTAGAAAGCGGGTCTCTCTCAAAATTCCTGATCCACCGATTTCAGCAATATCATCCCATTTCAGGCGTTCCATCAGCCGCGCGCATTCTTCAAAGAATGACCTCTCCGCGCCGAACCACTCTCCCCAGGTTTGTCGCTGCAATCGATCGTCGGACCTTCTACTAATAGCATAGTAGAAGGCCTGCTGTTTTTGGAACGTTTCCAGATCCGATTCCACAAGTGGAAATAGTTGACGGAAATCTGCGTCTCCTACAGCTAATTCGTGGATGCACCATACCGTGAGCTTTTCCTCGATCCTCTGAAGCAGGTCTTTCAACGCGCGCCAGAAGTGAAGCCCGGTTTGCCCTCGCACATGTTTACAAAACCATGTAGAGCATTTTGCATTTCGGTGTTTCCAGATTCCACACAATCCGCCTTCTTGATCAAGGTAATAGGGGCAACGCAAATCGACATTCTTGCCGAAGTCTTGCTGGAATGCCCCGTAACGCGCGTTCTCAGCGGGCGGAGGCAGGACCCCGAGAGGTGTGACAACAGTGAAAATGAAAAACTGCCCGAGGAAGCGGACGCGCCCCGGAGTAAAAACAGGATCCTGATCCAGTAAGATTTTTCCCACCAGAAAGTTTGGGAGTTTTGGAAAATAGGTGCAGCACTTGGTTTTATCATTGAAAAGATGATCAGAATCAGTCCGAATCACATTTTTTGTAGGGCACATAGCGCAATCCAGACACGTTGCCTCTGTCTCGTCCGGAATCGGACCTTTCAGGAGTTGTTCGATCCAATCAGCGTATAAAGGTGGAAGCAACGCCGAATCCGGTGAATTTGGATTCATCGCTGTTTTGGGCGGGTGGTGGGCCCGACCGTTCGCCCGTTTCGCGAATCGTTCATCAAGCGGATGAGACGTCTTGCTCTTGTCTCATCTTGTTTAGCGCTCACAATCCAGAAAACGCATGTTCGGCGGTACCAGGGAGGTTGCTTCTGAAAAAACTCCCAGGCTTTCTTGTCTGCACGAAATGTTTTCTCCAATTCCGGAGTGAGCTGCAGATTTTTTCTCTGCTCGTACGAGTACGAATAGATTCCTGACTTCTCTTCTTTGCGTTCTTGAAATGCTTTCAAACCTGCCGCGTGCATCATGCCAAGTTTGGTGAGCTCTGCCACTCGTTTGATATTGACTGCGCTCCAATTGCTGCTCTTTCTCCTCGGTGTGAATCGAATTCTGTAACTGATTTCATCAATACTCTTGCGAAGACCATCAATCCAACCATAGCACAGCGCTACGTCAACCGACTCAGGCCATGTGATGCTCGGTTTCCCTGAGTCCCTTTTGTAAAAACCCACCCATTGCTCTGAGATTTTGTCATGATTCTTTTCAAGCCACTTTCGAAAATCAGCCGGGGTTGCAAAAAAGCGGGGTTTCATCATCATAGTATATGCAATATGCGACATTTACTTGTCTCTGGAGAAATCTTTCGTTCGTTCCCTGACGCAGTTTTGGGCGTGATCGTGTTTCGAGACATCGATAACAGGGGTGAAAATCCGGAAATCATTTCTATGCTGCGTACGGAAGAAGCTCAAACGGTTCAACGTTTTGCTTCGGTTCCCGTTAACGAACATCCACACATCGCACCATGGCGCGAGGTTTACCGGAAATTTGGAGCAAAACCAAAAGACTATCCCTCTTCCGTCGAAAATCTGGTCCGGCGCGTAAGCAAAGGACATCAATTGCGTCATATCAATTCGCTGGTGGACCTGTACAACACGGTTTCGTTGCGGCACATCGTTCCGGTGGGTGGGGAAGATCTCGATAAAATTGAAGGGAATATTGAATTGACTTTTGCGGCTGCAAATGAACCTGCAGTGACTCTTTTGGGCGAACCCGAAGCGCGATCGCCCAAGCCGGGAGAAGTTATCTATAAGGATGATATCGGTGCGATTTGCAGGCGCTGGAATTGGAAGGAAGCGGACCGCACAAAATTTACGGAAAATACAGTTCACGGATTTCTCGTTATTGAAGGTTTGTCTCCGGTTGGACAATCACTTGTAGAACATGCTATCGATGAACTGTTCGAACTGGTGAGGTCGTATTGCGGGGGAGAACTGAGAAAGGGAATCATCCATTCTGCAAATCCAGAAATGGAGCTGTAATCTGCTTTATTCGTCTCCTCTCCCTAACCATTGAGCTGAAAATATTCAATCCTCTATCTTTGAAGCGAAGTGCTTCAATCCAATCTTCACTACAAGAGTTTTAGACATATATTTCCAATGGGGTTGCCGAAAATGGCGCCACAGGATGGGAATCATCCGCAATTGCCAGGAGGAAAGCATGAGAATTAGAGGAAGATATAATTTGTGGTTTTTAATCGCCGGGGGAATCGTGACCTTTCTGGTTGCTGCTCCTCAGTTTCTGGCCGCCCAGGATGTTGATTTTTCCGATGCAAAGATAATCATCGAGTTCAATTCCACGGATGAAGATATAGGCATTCAGGTTTTCCTCGATGCGGAAGGTTGGAAGAAAGTTAGCATTCAAAACCCAAATGGAGACACGATTTTTGAAGTGGACGGCAGCAAGAGCATCAGGAAGCAGGGCATTACGGAACTGTTTTTTGAAAGCGAAGAACCCGGACTCGATGAAGTTCCATTGTCGACGTTCCTTGCCCGCTTTCCCGAAGGGGAGTATGAGTTCCGCGGAACAACAATAGAAGGAGACACACTCATTGGCAGTGCAACGCTCACGCATAATATTCCCGATGGGCCGGAGATCGTAGAACCGGAAAAAGGAGATGTGTTGGATCCGGCAAAAGTTACGATCCGATGGAATCCGGTCACAACTCCGGTTGGAATCGTAATTTCCGGCTATCAGGTGATCGTTGAAGGGGACAGGCC
>JBKKAT010000899.1:0-10163 GCA_046714535.1 Acidobacteriota bacterium
GAGTTACTAGAGGCTTCCCCAAAAGTTCCGCTGCTTTTTGAGCAGCTTCGTCCGGACTTTTCGCAATCTTGATCCCGCCTCCTTTGCCGCGACCTCCCGCGTGAATCTGTGCTTTCACGACAACCACGGGAGTTCCTAGCCTGATGGCAGCGTCCTTCGCTTCTTCGGGAGTTGTCGCTACAAAACCGCTCGGAACAGGGATGCCGTAACCGCGAAAAAGTTCTTTGCCCTGATACTCATGTATTTTCATTTACAACCTCAGGTCTTGGCGACATCTTCATAGAAAACTGTTCTTCTTCAAAACATCGATTAATTCTTGCACCGTCTGAATCGATTTGTTTAACATGGTCTGCTCTTCAGGCAACAATTTGATTTCCATGATGCTTTCAATGCCGTGCGTGCCAAGCTTCACAGGAACTCCCAGAAATAAACCCTGTACGCCATATTCTCCTTCAAGATATGCCGCACAAGGTAAAATTTTCTTTTTATCCTTCAATATGGCGTCGATCATTTCCACGACCGAAGAGCCCGGCGCGTAATAAGCACTTCCTGTTTTCAGCAGTGCCACAATTTCACCGCCCCCTTTCCGCGTGCGCTGAATGATTGCTTCCAGTTTTTCCGGTGAAAACAATTCTGTGATCGGGACACCTGCAACGGTCGAATAGCGTGCCAGCGGAACCATTTCATCCCCATGGCCTCCCAGCACAAACGCATGCGTGTTATCAACGGAAACGTCCAGCGCTTCCGCAATAAACGTCCGGAAGCGCGCGGAATCCAGCACTCCGGCCATACCTATCAAGCGATGCTTGGGAAATCCACTCACCTGCAACGCAAGATGCGCCATGGCATCCAACGGATTCGAAACCACAATAATGATGGAATTCGGCGATCGCTTCGCGACTTGCTCCACAACTTCTTTTACGATGCCGGCATTCTTCAGCAACAAATCGTCGCGGCTCATCCCCGGTTTGCGCGGCAAACCCGCAGTGATCACAACGATGTCAGAATCATCCGTAATGTCATAGGTATTCGAGCCGGTGAGCTTCGAATTGTATCTTTCAACCGGACCTGCCTGCATTAAATCCAGAGCCTTACCCTGTGGCACGCCTTCCACAATGTCTACCATCGCTACATCGGCAAGCTCTTTTTGCGCACACTGCTGCGCTACTGTCGCGCCTACATTTCCAGCGCCTACGACCGTAACTTTTTTACGTCCCATAATGCCCCCTGATTAGAGATTTTCGATAATGGCAGTAGCAAACGCAGAAGTCTTCAGTTCGGTGGCCCCTTCCGTCTGCCTTGCGAGATCGTACGTGACTTTTTTCTGTTGGATGGTTTTTGTGAAAGCGGCTTCGATGGAATCTGCTGCTTCCTGCCATTCCATGAATTCCAGCATCATCACCGCAGAAAGCAAAAGCGATCCGGGATTCACCATGTCCTTATCGGCGTATTTGGGCGCAGTTCCATGAGTCGCTTCAAATAAAGCGGCTTCATCTCCGATGTTTGCTCCGGGCGCTATGCCGAGTCCGCCGACCTGCGCAGCGCATGCGTCAGAAAGATAATCGCCGTTCAGGTTCGTAGTCGCAAGCACTTCATATTCATCGGGGCGCATTAGAATTTGCTGGAACATCGAATCAGCAATCCGGTCTTTCATCACAATTTTATCGCCGGCTGATTGCTGTCCTAACTGCTCTTCGGAAATCATTTGATCGGTGAACTCTGTGCGGGCAAGCTCGTAACCCCAATCACGGAATGCGCCTTCCGTAAATTTTTGAATATTGCCTTTATGAACCAGCGTCACACTCTTCTTTTTGTGCCGTAACGCATATTGAATCGCCATCCGGACCAACCGTTGGCTGGCAAACTTTGAAATCGGCTTGATTCCGACACCTGATTCCGGACGAATCTTGGTACCCATGTTTTCATTGAGCCAACTGAGAACTTTTCTGGCTTGATCGGACTCCGCTTTCCACTCGACGCCGGCGTAAACGTCTTCCGTGTTCTCACGAAAAATCACGACGTTCATCTTTTCGGGCTGGCGAACGGGAGAAGGAACACCGGGATAATATTTCACAGGACGAACGCAGCAATACAGATCCAGCACCTGCCGCAACGTGACGTTCAAACTCCGAAAACCACCCCCCACAGGAGTTGTCAACGGACCCTTGATGACGACCTTGTAGTCTTCAACCGCTTTTAGCGTGTCTTTCGGCAGCAATTCGCCATATTTTTCCTGCGCTTTGTCTCCGGCATAGATCTCCCACCAATGGATTTTTCGCTTGCCCCCGTACGATTTTTCGACAGCATCATCTACCACACGCTGAGTCGCTTTCGTAATATCCCTTCCAATCCCATCCCCTTCCACAAAGGGAATAATCGGCTCATCAGGGACTTCGACTTTACCCGCACTGACTTTGATTTTACTGCCAGTGCTTAGTTCTTTCAGTTGATCGTACGACACGTTTCACCTCTTTATTAGTGGCCAGTGACCAGTGGCTAGTGACTAGAACAAAACTTAATAAGCGCCGCTCACTGGATACCAGTCACTAGTCACTTTTGTTGGGAGAGTGATTGAATTAAGAGGATTGCCTGCGAAGTTTGCGACGCAAACGCTTCCGGGCAGAAGCCTGCTTGGCTCTCTTTTTTTCGCCGGGCTTCAGATAAAAGGAATGCTTCTTAATTTCTTTGATGATGTCTTCCTGCTGGACTTTGCGCTTAAACCGTTTCAGCGCAGATTCCAGCGATTCACCGTCTTGAACGATTACTTCAGCCAATTAATTTCACCTCCTTTTCTAAAGTGCATGTCGGCGCACTGAATTTTGGACCCGCAGATTCTACCATAATGGGTATTGCCCCGCAAATGCGCAAGGTTTCCTATTCTATCCTGACAACTGGGCGGCTTAAGCGGTTGAAATTATCGAACGACGAGCGCTTTCAAGCGATCGGAGATTACGTCTTGCGATGCGGCCCCCACAATTCGATCGACCTGTTCTCCGTTGTCGAAAAACAATAACGTAGGAATTGCGTAGACTTTATAAAAGCGGGCTAGATCCGGCTTCTCATCAATATTCACTCGATGAACTACGGCTCTTTCCGCAAATTCTTTTTCCACGGCCTCAATACGTGGAGCTATCTGCCGGCACGGACCACACCATTCCGCCCAGAAATCAACAAGCACCGGCTTGCTTGCTTTTAAAACGATCCGTTCAAAGTCCGGGTCATCTGCGATGGAGTAAGCTTTGCTCCTTGAAGTTACCGGAAGATCGAGCTTGTAGGATTCACCGAAAGAGCCTTCCCCGAGATCATATTTCCCGCGAAGTGATTCCAAATATTCCCTCGAAATCTCCTTCGGTGGTTTTTCTCTTTCGTTCTTTGCAGGCGTAATGATTGATTTGGAACCTGATTTTTTCTTCTCAACTGTTTTCTCGGCATCAATCTCATCTTTCTTTATGTTCAGCAGGATTCCATCCGGTCCTTTCAAAATGACAGTGCCTCCGATCTCTTTCCAAATCGTTCCTTCCACAACTTTCCCGTTTTTTAAAACAATTTCATCGGCAGATACAACGGAGCAGAAAATGAGAAATACCAAACAAAGGCTTTTCATGGCGTCATTATACGCCGAGTAAGCGGAGCGCCGCTTTTGACACCTCAGGCGCATAACGGGAGAGCGGACCTTTTAGCTTTTTCTCGGCCACAAGCGTGGCAGGCTCCAGGACCAAACCCAGTAACATAGCGGCGCAAAGCCGTGTATCTTCAATTTTGAATTGTCCCGATCTTTTTGCTTCTTCAACAAACTCCAGGACCAGAGTTTCGGGATTCAATTGTTTCTTGACATGTCTTTTGAGCGGGAAATTATGCTGGGACAGTAATATGAAAGAGAAAAGATTCGGATCTTCATCGAAGAAATTGTAAAAGAACTGAATCCCATCTTCCAACTTCTTTACGATAGAACCGGAACCTTTCCAGAGATCCAGCACACGCGCGCCGAAAGCTTCCACTTCACGTTTGAAAAGGGACCACGCCAGTTCCTCTTTACCGCTGTAATGTCTGTACAGGGCGCCCTCAGCACACCCGGCCTCAGTGGCAATGTCCTTGATCGTGATGCCGGTTACACCGCGCGAGGCGAAAAGCTTGATTGCCGTCCGCTCAATGTCGTTTAATTTTTGTATTGGTCTAGCCATTCAAAAACGGAAGCGCACTCCTCCATAGATTTTACGTTGAATATCAAATTCGTGTACAAAGTCTGCGCGAACCATAACGAAGAAGCTACTGCGCTGAGTAAACGGAAAATCTGCGCCGCCTAAAATCTGGCCGCCAAGGTTTGTTTCCTTCGTATCGCTAACGCCAAACAAGCCAATTGTTCCCTGTTGAAAGTGAATCGCTGCGCCTCCACCGACAGACCATTTTATCGATCCGGTTTGAAATATGTAATAGGCATTCACCCCAATCTGCGTATCACGAAAATTTACCGTTTGTGTAGAACAACTCAGGAAACAACTCGTATTGGTTACAGTACCACTCCAGAAAGCGATCTCAGGTTCCACCGCAAAATGCTCGCGGGGTTGCAGCCGGAGATTCGCCGTAATCCAGTAATTCGGATCGGCTTGCTCTACGGACACAAAATTGAGCCCGCCACCAACTCCGAAATAAGTCTCCCCGGCGGCAAAGGAAGCGACTGACATTAAAAACAAAACCGTAAAAATCTTCATGTTGATCCCTCCTTTTCATAAATAAGTGAACGTTCACTCACTAATCATATTGATGGAAGAAATGATTGTCAACAGAATAAAAAAGAGGCTGGCGGTTTGACCTATTTCAGGGCAAATACGTAACCATTCTCTGAGGAGATCAGTTCGACCGGAGCATCGATGCGGACATGATCCCCTTCTTGAGTCTGTAAACGGGCCATCAAGCGTGGCCCTTCATCCAGATCGATGATGGCAAGGTAATACGGAACGATGCTTTTAAATTGTTCCGGCGCAACATGCACACGCGAATAACTGTAGATTTTGCCTGCGCCATTTACTTCCACGCGTTCCGTTGGCGTTACGTTCAAGCAGGAAGGGCACAAATCCACATCGTCCAAATATTGATTCTTACAAACAGGACAACGGCGTATGGAAATCTGCATGGGCTCAAACTCTCCTTTGCAAAATATGAACGACGCAGCTGGCTCCGCTGCCACCAAGGTTGTGCGCCAATGCGACTTCGGCATCTTTAACCTGGCGCGGACCGGCCTCACCACGCAACTGCAAAACGAGTTCAGCCACCTGAGCGACGCCGGTAGCGCCCACAGGATGCCCTTTGGACTTGAGGCCACCGCTGGTGTTGATTGGAACTTTTCCGCCGATCGCGGTCATCCCTTCGATCGTAAACGGGCCCCCCTGTCCTTTCTTGCAAAAGCCCAGATCTTCAATCGCAATGATTTCCGCAATCGTGAAACAATCATGAACTTCCACAACATCAATGTCGTTCGGCGAAAGATTTGCCATTTCGTAAGCCCTGCGTCCTGCGGCCACAGTGGCTTCGAAGCGGGTGATGTCCTTCTTCTGATACATGCAGAAAGAGTCCGAAGCCTGACCATGCCCGAGCACATCGACGGGCGTTTTTGCATATTCCGCAGCGATCTCCGACGCGCAAACAACGAGCGCCGCAGCCCCATCTGTAATCAAAGAGCAATCGTAGAGGTTGAGCGGTTCAGCTACTAATACGGTAGAATTTGCGGCTTTTTCCAGTGAAATTTCCTTTTGCATCTGGGCGTCCGGATTTTTTGCGCCGTTGGCGTGATTCTTCACAGCGACTTGCGAGATCTGCTGCCGGGTCGTCCCGTATTCATGCATGTGACGGGTCGCCATGAGCGCAAACATCGAAGGAAATGTGGCTCCCAATTTTGCTTCGGTTTCCCAATCCGCGGCCTGCGCCAGATATTCCGTGACTCTCGGCGTATCCACGGAGTTCATCTTTTCAACGCCCCCCACCAGAATAAAGTCATACAGCCCGGAACCGACAGCGATTACTGCTTCCCGCAAGGCAGCGCCACTCGACGCGCACGCTGCTTCATAGCGCGTGCAGGGAACATTGGGCAAACCTAATGCGGTGGCTGCATACGCCGCCACGTGATTTTGACGATTGAAACCGGTTGCAGCAAAATTACCTAAATAAAAAGCTTGAATCATAGACGCGTCAATCTTTGCATCCAGAAGTGCTTTTTTCCCTGCTTCCGCAATCAAACTCTTTAGGGAACGATCGGGGAAAACGCCAAATTTTGTTTTTCCTAATCCAATGATCGATACGCCACGCATATATGAGACTCCAATACTAATTATAATGCGGACGAGACGTCCGCGGCCCATAATGCAGGCCAGAGGCCTGCGCTCCATAATGCCGGCGCGGACGCCGGCGCTCCATACTTTTACAGCAGACTGATTTTGGCGGCTTCCACTTGTTGTTTGAAAGCCGGGACCTCTTTTTCAAAAACCTTCGTGTATTCTTCTTGAGATTTTTTGAGAATATCTTCCGCAACCTTCACATGAATCTGATGGGAAGGGGTCGGCGCGCCCGGAGCAGAATCGACTGCCTGTTGCGCATAGGAGATTTTACTCATCGCATCGTTTTCCGGAGGAATTCCTTTGGTTTTCGGTGGCTGCCAGAATTTCCGTTCCAGATCCTCCAATTGCTTTTTCAGTTTGCTTCCTGTTTCACGCAAATTCTTATAAGGACTTTTCGCCGGATCCTTAAGCGCAGCCAGGCGATCCAGCGCATCGACCTTGCGCATCACGACATCGATGTCCGCTTTCAAACCCTGAATTTTTTCAATCGCATCGGTTGCCGTTTCCTGCATTTTTCCGAGCCGCGCAAGAGCATCAAAATTCGCTTTGCGATCTGCATCGGAAATAGTGTCGCGTGGGTCGGCCGTTACGCGCACTTTTGAGGAAGCCTGATGTTCCTTGTATTTCACCGTGACGGTGTAAGTACCGGGCAAAACTTCAGGGCCGGATGGTTCGAAAAATCTTTGTTCCGCGGGCCGCGGCGGTTCGCGGAAGGCATCGCGTCGCAAATCCCACGATGCGCGATTTACACCTCTTTTTGCCGGAGCTTTGAATCGCCGAATGACGTTTCCCTGCTCATCTGCTACTTCGATGTCCACCTGTGGTCCTTTGTCATCCTCTTTCCTGGATGCCATCACCGGCATGTCTTCTTTCTCCATCATCAACTCGCCGGCTTCTTTACCTGAATATTTTTTCTGTCTTTCCTGCTCCTTGAGCTCCTTTTCTTTTTTTGGATCCGGATAAGGCAAACCGGCAACATTCAAGGAATATGTCAGCATCGCGCCGTACGGTTCGCTTTCGCCCCGGAATTCGCTATGACCTGCAAAAGGCGGTCTGCCGAACGGCTGCGTCTGATAATGATGCGTATCAGGAGCCGCAAAAACGTGAACCGGGTTTTTCAAGATCTCTTCATTCAATGTTCGCAGTGGCGTAATGTCATCAATGATGTAAAGCGCGCGACCATGCGTGCCGATCACCAGATCCTGCTCTCTGGGATGGATTGTGAGATCCATTGTGGAAACGGTTGGAAATCCATGAGTCCATTTCATCCAATTCTTTCCGCCATTCAGGCTCACATATAATCCGAATTCCGTGCCAAGAAAGAGCAGATCTTTTTTTACGGAATCCTGAGCGATTGCCAGGGCGTAACCCCACAGTTCTTTTGTCGCCAGACTCTTCCATGTTTTTCCAAAATCGTTGGTTTCATAAACGTAGGGAGTCCAATTCGAACGGCGATGATCGTCAAAAACAACAAACGCGGAACCGGCCTCATGTTTGGATGGTTCGATATGAGGAATCCACGTATTCGCCGGAACATCTTTAACATTCTTTTCCACGCTCGACCAATTTTTTCCGCCATCGCGCGTGACATGCAGTCTGCCATCATCGGTACCAACCCACAGAATGTTTCGATCGAGTGGACTGATGGTGATAGCAATAATCGTTGTAAAGTTCTCCGCACCGGTGACATCCGGAGTGAGTCCGCCGCTCTGATCCTGTTTTTGCCATTCCGGTTTATTAGAAGTTAGATCCGGGCTGATGATGGTCCAGGAGTTCCCGCGATCGGTGGACTTGTGAACGTACTGGCTACCGTAATAAACAGCGCCATCTTCCTGATCCACAGCGAGGCCGGCATTCCAGTTGAACCGCAGTTTCTGGCCGTCCGGCGCGGGAGGCCGAATATCTATTCGTTCACCGGTGTTCACGTTATAACGCATCAAATAACCTTCCTGACTCATCGAGTATCCCGCGCTGGAATCCTTCGGATCCGGAGCCGTATCAAAACCATCGCCGAAACCGACCATCACCCAGTGATGATTCCTGATTCCACCGCTTTCCCAAACCTCACTTGGACCGCGCCAGGAACCGTTATCCTGCAAACCGCCATACACGTTGTAAGGAGTATCCATGTCGACTCTAATATGGTAGAACTGCGCCAGTGGTATGTTCCCGGCAAAACGCCAGGTAAGTCCGCGATCATGAGTCACTGCGATTCCGCCATCATTTCCCACAATCATGTGCGTCGGATCGTTGTTGTTAATCCAGAGCGCGTGATAATCCGGGTGAACATCCCGGAATGGAATCAGCACTTCCCAGGACTTGCCTGCATCATTGGAAACGCGAACCAGACTTTCCAACCGATAAATCCTGTTCGTCAGTACAGGATCTACACGAATGTCTGCATAATAAAAAGGACGTCCCGCGACATCCGTCTCTTCATTCATTGCTTTCCATGTTCTGCCGCCATCTTCTGAACGGATGACAGCGCTTTTTTGTGCTTCTACAATTGCATAAACGATTTGGGAATTGGCGCGGGAAAAAGCCACGCCGATTCTTCCGAGCAAACCTTTCGGCAATCCATCTTCTTCCGTCAACTTCGACCAGGATTGTCCTCCATCCACCGTCACGTGCAATCCACTGCCGGGACCACCCGACCTGAAAAACCAGGGCCATCTGCGAAATTCCCACATGGCGGCAAACAATTTGTTCGGATTGGAAGGATCCATCGAAAGATCTGCGCAACCTGTTTTTTCATTTACGAATAAAACCTTTGTCCAGGTCTTGCCTCCATCCACTGTTTTAAAAACGCCGCGCTCCGCGTTCTCTCCCCACTCTCTTCCCATCGCCGCAACGAACGCGACATTGGGATCGTTGGGATGCAAGCTAATTCTGCTGATCCGTTCCGTTCCATCCAGTCCCAGATGTTTCCACGTTTTGCCGCCATCCAGGGTTTTGTACACGCCATTTCCAACCGATGCGCTGTTCCGGACGTTTCCCTCACCTGTGCCAACCCACACGATGTCCGGATTTGCCTGGTAAATCGAAACGGCTCCAATCGCTGCCACTTTTTGATCATCGAAAATCGGAGCCCACGTGTTCCCGCCATTTTCCGATTTCCAAACGCCTCCGGTGGCCGCGCCGACGTAAACGATATCCGGATTCGAATGGACAGCATCAACCGCCGCAACACGCCCACTCATCGAAGCCGGGCCAATCGAACGGGCTTTCAATCCCGCAAGCAATCCAGGATCGATCTCACCAAATGCGAAAGACGATAAAAAAATCGATACAGCAAGAACGCGCAGAAAATTCCGCATGAAACTCCCTCCTAAATGTAGCAGATCTATTCTTTTAGAATGTTATCCAAATCTTTTAGAAGATCATCCAGTTTATCTGTGGGAATATCCTGGTTCGTGGAAAGCACTGTCTTCATCACGCCATCGAGCGTCCCTGGTCCGATATCTTCGTCACCATGGACGCCATTCATCCAACGTTGAAATAAGTCTTCGATAGCTTTGCTTTTGGCAGGCGATTTTTTTTGCGCAATTTTCTTGAAATCATCGGGCCCCGCAATTCCAAACCAATACGTGTTGTAGTAGCTCCTGGCCGCCGAAAGAAATGCAGTGTTTCCCATCAATAAACGGAGCTGATCAAAAAACAGAGCCCCTTTACCATATACGATCGCTGCATATTCCAGAGGTCCTTCAAAAGAAGATGCCGGTAAAAGCACCGGCTTATCCTGACCACCCATCAACCGATGCATCTGATAATTCACTTTCATTTGCATCGCCATTTGCTGCTCCGCTGCTTTGCGCCCGTAGTAGTGTTCGAAGT
>JBKKAT010000900.1:0-4635 GCA_046714535.1 Acidobacteriota bacterium
CACAGTGCCCTGTTGCGCTAAGTCTAGAAGTTTGATTTTATCGCCTTTCAGATTCTAGATAGTGAACTCGGGAGCCTGCTGACCGGTGCGCGGCAAATCAGGCCTTGAACATTGAATTGAACCTGCCAACAACAGGCCCATCAGGATCCGGAGTACAGACGATTTTTTCATTCCGCGTTCTATTTTACGACTAAACGGTTCATTTCAAAGAATGTCCGGATTGCTGAGCAGGTTAAATCCACATTTTCCATTTCCGGAGCGTGTCTTGTTTCCGGAATGATAACAAGTGTTGCATTCGGCAGTCGCGACCTCAACTCTTCCGCGCTTTGCGAAGAAATCCATTTGTCATTCGCGCCATGAACGATAAGAACCGGCGAAAATACTACGTGAAGCGCGGGAACGAGTTTCCGAAAACTCATTTTTCTGATGGCCCACATCAACGCGATGCCGGCGAAATCATTTCGGGGGTTTTTGTAGTGTTCATACAGGTCTTCCAGAGTGGCATCAACTTCTTGCGGATACTGGAACATTTCGCGCATTCGAATCGGACTCAGGAGAGAGCGATCGCTCCACTCAATCAAAGCTCGAAAAGGAGGAATGCGAAGAAATAGGGGTATTCCCGGAAGCCGGTAGAAACCTGTGATAAAACGCATGATCGGAGTAGATGGAAGGCCCGCTAAGCCCAAACTGCCAAGCAGCACAAGACTTTGAATGCGCTCACGGTCGATTCGCGCAATGTTCATTGAAACCGCGCCAAACATAAAGGATCCGATTAAAGAACACCGGCCGATTTTGAGTGCGTCCAGAATTTTCAAAAAGAAATCGGAAAGGAATTCGAGCAGGTCCTCCGCAGGCGGTTTCTTCGAAGAATAGCCAACGACGGGTCGAAGATCGATCACAGTGACCTGATATCGATCAGATAATTTCTCCTGAAGAGGAGAAAACCGCGAGAAAGGATTTAAAGGCAATTCACAACAAACGACCGCAGGACCTTCCCCCGCAGTGGTATAAGGCACTGTGAACTGATTAACTTTGATTTTCGAGGTGTTCTGCTGCATGCGGAAGAGTTGATTTCAACGCATTTTCTTGCGGCTTGAGGAATTCGGTGATCAGCCGATTCACATCGTCAGCGGCTTCCCAGTGAAGGAAAACCCGCGTTTTTGGTATGAGATGTAATTCTGAATTAGGAATCGCAGCTTTGTATAGTCGCGCAATCCTGGGTGGTAACAGGACATCTTCTTCACCAAATAAGAGCAGTGTCTTGTGATGAATCGTTGGAATTAAGAATCTGATTTCCCGATAGCGCATGTACTGAATCACGTTGATAAATGTTTCAAAAGCGAATGGATTCGGAGGATCTGCCAGGCCATCGTATAGCTGCGTCAAGTGATAGTCCAATCCGTCTTTCGGCGGATCATAAAAGAATTCGTGAACCCTTCGTGGTCCAAAGACTTTTCGATCGAAGGAAAGAACAGTTTTTTGAAACCAGGGGCTCGTCATGAAGACGTGAAACATCGTTCTCATTCCCGGTAGATTCATCAGCCGAAAAATCAAAGCGAAAATGGAATTCTCCGGCCTTCGCGTGATGCCGAGTGCTGAGATTAATACCAGCCGTCTGACTCGTTCCGGATGACGAATCGCCAGAGCCATCGCAGTTCCCGCGCCCATAAAAGAGGCCACGAGGTCAATCTTTTCGAGCTTCATGTGGTCAAGAAATCTAAACAGATAATCGGTGGTGAACCGCAGTAGAGAGCCGTGACCTTCGTACCACCATAATGCAACAACGGGCCGGATATCGAGGTTGTAGACTCTAAAATGTTCAGCCAGTCCTGGCATGGTTTTGGAATAGACATGCATAGGATTAACGGGCAAGTGGAGGAGGACAACTGGATCTCCTTCACCGCCTACGACAAAAGGAAGCGGCATCGTGTCGATCTCAATCAATCGACGTTCGAATCGTGGAGATGTGTCTTGTTTAAATGGAAGGCTCATCAATTAAGAACTCTATCGTCTTTTTGTTTACCCGTTCGGACCGTTCATAATGTGGATAGAGACGGGTTCTTTCCTCAATCACGATCTCGCAATTCTTGATCAAACTGCGATATTCTTCGATTTTGTTTTTGGGAACGGCATAAGGATCATCACCGAAAACGAGAAGAGTCTTCCTGTCGATCTTTGGGATCAATGGAATGACAGAATCGTAGCGCAAATGATTGATGGTCCAGACCATCACTTCATACCCAAAGACGTCCGGCGGATTTAGCAACGCTGAATAGATTTCAACGAGATGCCGTGTGAGAGCATCCCGGTCATGTGGTTCGTCTAACCCGAAGAATTGCCCGACTCGCCATTGACCAAGACCGCGGAGATCCAGCCATTTGACCATGTGTCGAATCCAGCGAATTCTTCCCATGACGGCCACCCCGGGCCAGCGCATGAAAAAGAAAATCATCCGAAACGCCGGCGCGTAGCTGGGAAGACGTGTCAATCCCAGAGTAGAGTACAGAACCAATTTATGAATTCGCTCCGGATGTCGCACGGTCAAATACATCGCGAGTGGTCCGGCCTTATGAGCTCCAACAAGTCTGACCCGCTCCAGCCCAAGCTGATCCATGAACTTCAGGAGCACTTCCTCCAGATAATCAAGAAGCTTCATGTGACGCATTCTCCAGGTCTTCAGGACGACAGCAGGACGAAGATCCACGACGTAAACCTTGAAATGCTTCGCGAGCTCACTGATATTGCGAACAAAACAATGGTGCGGAGAAGTCGGAAGATGAATCATGATAACGGGTTCGCCCTCACCTTCCACCTGGTAAGGAACAGGAACAAAATCGACCTCTGCAACCTCGCGGATCATTGTTGGTTGTATTCTAACATGCAGGGACACCGAATGTGCCTTTTAGCATCCCTGAGCCCATTTCAATTGTTGGAATTTTATGCTAATGTTTTTCTGTTCATATAACCGAAGCGTATAATCTTCTAAGGGTGATAAATATGACAAGCTGGTTTAAAAAACTGCTTTTAATTGTTTCCTCAATAGCTATTTTCTTTATATTGCCGAGTCATCATGCCTGGGCGCAGGGGTGAGTCCTCGCACGACAAAGCTCACCCGTGATTGGTGGGCAAGGATCTGCGTACCAGGAAGCTGGATCGTGGCAGGTTGCAGCCGGTTATCGCTGGCAAAAATCAGACAGGCACTTCCGTGGAATCCATGAAGAGCCGAACCGTCAGGAAGAAGGAAGTGAGGTCATCAATCGAGTTCATTTGCTTGATTTGACAGGCAGCTACGCGCTTACTGAGAGGCTGAATGTAACGCTCAGCGTGCCAGTCGTTACTTCTGACCGTTCTCAGGCCATTCGGAATCCAAATCGCGATGTTGTCGGCCGCTTTTCCACTCAGTCCTCAGGCATCGGTGACATCAGTATCGTAGCGCGGCGATGGATGTTTGATACAAAGAAATACCAGGATCAGAACCTATCGATCGGCCTTGGGATAAAAATTCCGACAGGCAAGGACGATACAACGGATACATTCACCACATTCACCGGCACAGCTGTACGCACAGTCGATCAGTCCATCCAGAATGGTGATGGTGGATGGGGAGCGATTGTAGACATCCAGGCATTCAAGTTGGTTACAAAGGATCTGACGTTGTTTGGCTCGGGAGTCTACCTTTTCAATCCGCGAGGAACGAATGGAGTACCGACTTTCAGAAGCGATCCGGCGGAAGCAATTATGTCCGTAGCAGATCAATATGTTGCTCGCCTTGGATTCGCGGCGCCAATCTCAAGGAAAATTGGATTGTCCATGAGTCTTGCAGGTCGCGTTGAAGGTGCGCCGGTGACGGATGTTTTTGGTCCAAGCGACGGTTTCCGGCGTCCGGGTTATGCCTTTTCTGTGGAGCCGGGCATCATTCTATCGAAAGGAAAGAGCACGGTCTCCTTTTACGTTCCGATTGCACTGAAACGGAACCGGCAACAAAGCGTTCCGGACATGGTAGAGGGTGACATTGGGGATGCCGCGTTTGCTGACTATTTGATCCTGTCCGGTTACTCTTACAGATTCTAAAAAGCCATTTTTCACTGGAGCAATGAAAAAATACGCTCTCTTTCTATTCTTTTTTGGTTTCTTCGGGCTGGAGAATGGATCAACCGCCGATCAACTAAATTGGATCCGTAATTTCGATCAGGCAAAACAAGCTGCGAAAAAAACATCCAAATGCATCTTTGTGGATGTTTTTGCGGACTGGTGCAGTTGGTGCAAAGTGCTGGATAAGGAAGTATACCCGAGTCCGGATTTCGTGAACTTCATGAAAAACTTTATCCCCACCAAGATAGACGCAGAAGATAAGGGAGAAGGTGAACGTTTTGCGGCCCGCTATGAAGTGCAAACGTTACCGACATTGATCGTCACAGATTCAGACGGCAAACTTATTCTGAGAATCTCAGGATTCCGCAAGACCGATCAGCTGATAAAAGAAATTGAGACGGTACAGAGACTTCGCGCGCGTGAAACAAGTAATCCAGATGATGCTGCGGCAATTGTTGAACTCGCGACCGAGTATGTCAATCAGGCGATGTATGATGAAGCGGAAATCCGGATTAAAAAGGCCCGATCCTCAAAAAAGCCTCA
>JBKKAT010000901.1:0-9238 GCA_046714535.1 Acidobacteriota bacterium
GTTTGACTTGAAAGCGAAACCACTGCCACGAGTGGACATCGTTACGATGTACGCCGGCGCTGATGGGAGCCTTCTTCAGGCGGCCGTAGCTGCAGGTGCGAAGGGAATCGTAATTCAGGCTCTGGGCCTGGGTAACGTAAACGCCCTGATGTACCAGGACATAAAGAAAATTATCAAACAGGGAATCGTGGTTGCGATATCAACCCGTGTCCCGAATGGGCGAGTTGTGCCGGTTTACGGAAACGAAGGGGGTGGGAAAGCTCTTAAGGATGCCGGTGCTGTCTTCGCAGACAATCTGTCTCCGCAGAAGGCGAGGATTCTACTCATGCTTGCCCTTCAGACCACGTCCGATGCTGAAGAAATCCAGAAACTATTTGATAAGTAGCAGGTAAAAAATGAGCAAAACATTGATCGCATTCCTCTTCACTCTCCTTTTTTCAACGGTAGCGTTCGCACAGGCGCAAACAGCGCAGACTTCACAGCCGTCGGTTGAACTGCCGCCGGCTATTGATCGCGTTCTTCGTGATTATGAGAGCGCGTGGCAAAAGAAGGATGCGAAGGCTCTGGCAGCGCTCTTCACAGACGATGGATTTGTGTTGTCCAACGGAGTTGGACCGGTTCGCGGAAGAGCTCAGATTGAAAAACATTATACCGGCGCAGGCGGTCCGCTCGCTTTGCGTGCATTTGCGTTCGTAGCGGAAGGATCACTCGGTTACATCCTCGGTGGCTTCGCTTCGCAAAAAGATCAACCGGACAAAGGAAAGTTCACACTGGTTTTGCGGAAAGCCGCGGACGATCGCTGGTTGATTGTTTCGGATATGGATAACGGTAACACGCAGCGATAGAGCGGGCGAAACAAACTTATGGCCACAAAAGAAGAGATCAATGCATTCATGAAATCGGAGTTTCCGCAGCAGAGCAAATGCGAGGTATTGGAAGCCGGCAATCTTGGATCAACGGTCCTCTGGCGCGTTGGTCCGGAAGATCTGCGTCCAGGCGAAACGGTAGCAGGTCCGGTTCTAATGGCGGTGGCGGATGTTGCGTTGTATTCTGCGATCCTCGCAGAGATAGGGATTGTTCCGCTGGCAGTTACCACCAGCCTTACGATTCATTTCCTTCGGAAGCCACCCGCCCATCAAAACTTGAAAGGCGTATGTAAGCTGCTGAAGCTTGGCAAGTCGCTGGCGGTCGGCGAAGTCGCTGTGTATTCCGAAGGAACGCCTGAACCAGTAGCGCATGTTGTGGGAACATACTCCATTCCGCCGCGAAAATAGTGAACTACGGAAGAATCCTCAAGCGCTCGGCCCTTATCTGGCAATCGTTCTGACGTTGCTGATTGTGAGTGCGTGGTATTTGCTCTACGTACCTGAATCTCCTCTGCCGGGCCCGATTCAATCGCGGAGAATTCAGATCGGCGATCGCGCACGAACGTATCTTGTTTTCTTCCCATCAAAACTGAAAGAGGGTGCGAGTGTTCTCTTTGCACTTCATCCATCGCAAAGTAGCGGTCGCACGATGCGCCGGATCGTGGGTTCAGTTTTCGAGAGCCCGGCGGAACGGGACAACGTTGTGCTTGTTTATCCGAACGGATATGAAGGGCACTTCATGACTGTCGCAGCACCGCGTCTTTCAGCGCGCGAACGTTAAATATTGATGACATCGGGTTCATAAAACAGATTATCGAACAGCTCGTTGCGGAAAAGCGTGTCGACCGGGATCGCGTGTATGCTATCGGTTATTCCAGCGGCGGTCACATGGCATTACGACTTGCGCTCGAAACTCCACAACTCGTGCAGGGCGTGGCTGCGATCGCTGTCAATCTTCCTACTCCTGAAAATTGGGACTGCGAGGTTTCTTCTTCGCCATCACGTTACATCGTGTTTGTGGAAGGCACAAAAGATCCGATCAATCCATACAAAGGGGGACGCGTCACTCTTTTTGGCTTCGGAAATCGGGGCAACGTGCTTTCTGCACAGGAAAGCGCGGAGTGGTTCGCCCGCAAGTTACGCCTCACAAAACGAGAACCCAAACGTCTCGATCCGATCGAGGGAATCGGCGCTCAACAGGACGACTGGGATTCGTCCGGTAGACATGTCCGGCTCATCACGATCGATGGTGGAGGTCATACTGTTCCACAAACGCATCATCACTTCCCTCGTATTCTTGGGGACACTTACCGAAGCAACGCAATCCTTGAATCGACATGGCAACTATTCGTGAGGATGTCTCCGAACAATTAACTGCAGCCGACGTGTACATATGCTTTACTTGGTTGCGCTGCTTGCAGAAGGGTTTACAATTAGGAAGCCCTATGCTCACTGCTTCTGAAGCTCTGGCCAGACTCCGGGACGGCAACCGCCGTTTCGCCGATGGTCAATCGAATTTTCTCGCCGGGCTGAGCCACGCTCGCCGCGCCGAACTCGCGGCTTCACAGGCACCATTCGCGATCGTTCTGGGATGCTCCGATTCCCGTGTTCCAGCCGAGCTCGTCTTCGATCAGGGTCTGGGCGACCTCTTCGTCATTCGAGTAGCAGGCAACATCGTCTCTCCTTCACAAGTCGGTAGCGTCGAGTTCGCGGCTGCGCGGTTTGACACTCGTCTTGTCGTTGTTCTCGGACACTCCCGTTGCGGCGCCATCCTCGCTACAGTGGAAAGTTTTCAGGGTCCGACGGACCTTCAAGGCGCGCGCGACCTCCGCTCCATCGTTGAGCGAATACGTCCATCCGTCCAGCCTCTTCTGGATACCTCGCTCGCCAACGATGCCGAGGCCCTTGTCGAACACGCAGTTCGTGCCAACATCCGTGCCTCAGCTAATCATCTTAGACACGGCTCACAGCTGCTCGAAGGGCTCATTCAAAATGAAGGGCTCTGCGTTGTCGGTGCCGAGTACTCGCTTGAAACCGGCGTTGTCGACTTCTTTGACGGGATCCCTGAAGACGCCAAAGATCATTCTTGAGTGGCTCGAACAAGTTATGTTTCGGTTTAAAATGACTTCATGATGATTCCACTTGGGCATGTTTGCGAACTGGTGCGGTATCCGGTCAAGTCGATGGCTGGTACTCCGACCGAATCGGCATTACTCGGATGGCACGGTCTGATGGGAGATCGGCGCTTCGCCTTTCGGCGCCTGGGAGACGACAGCGGCTTCCCGTGGCTTTCGGCAAGTCGTTACCCTGAGCTCATCCTGTACCATCCTTTCGGCCTGGACGAAAGTTCAGAGGAGCCACTGCCAACTCATGTTCGCACACCTGCTGGAATGGAAGTCGAACTAAGTAGCGCAGAGCTCCAGAGCGAGATCACGGAGAGGTCGGGCATTCGCGTGGAACTGATGAAATTTAAACACGGGATCTTCGATGATGGTTCGGTATCGGTGATCAGCCTGGGGACCATCGCAGGCATCGGCCGGGCGGCCGGATTGGATCTCGATCGCAGGCGCTTCAGAGCCAACATTCTTCTGGAGATGCAGAACCCCGAGCCGTTTCTGGAAGATGGTTGGGTCGGCGGAACACTTGTGTTCGGGGAAAATGAGCCGATGCCGGCAGTGAGCGTCACGATGCGTGACGTGCGATGTATGATGATCAACCTCGATCCGGATACGGGCAGACAGGACGGCCGGGTGATGAAGACAGTCGTGGGGCTGAACGCGAACAACGCGGGTATTTATGGAACGGTGGTGCGCTCCGGTATGATCCGCGTTGGCCAGGCCGTGAGCCTCATTCGCTAGGATGGAAAATCTATGGATATCTCAACCATGACAGACTTCGCGACCCGCTACACGGCCGCGTGGTGTAGCCAGGAGCCAGGCCGTGTGGCCTCGTTCTTCGCTGAAGATGGATCTCTGAAAATCAACGATGCTAAAATTTCCGTTGGTCGTGCGGCAATTGCTGCGGACGCTGAGGGATTCATGAATGCGTTTCCGGACATGATCGTAAAGATGGATGGTCTTGAGCGAGAAGGGGACGGCTTTGTTTTTCGGTGGACGCTGATCGGCACGAATACTGGTCCTGGCGGAACCGGTAATCGAGTCCATATCAGTGGATACGAAGAATGGACGATCGGCACAGATGGTCTTATCAAAAAATCCCTGGGACATTTCGATGAGGCCGAGTATCAGCGTCAGCTAAAGCCTGGTTCCGGGAAATCGGAGTAGAATCTAATTGATCGGTTGCCGAACCATTCGTTACAGCCGACATTTGCAACGCCTCACTCTCACACTATTATGAGTGCCATCATTCATTCAAAGTTCATCCCCTTGTTCACGGTGTTTGTGCTCACGGCGATTGCCACGACAGTCGCGCAGCTTTTACCGCCCGCGAAAGAATTTCGCCCTCTTGGTCTCGTACTCGACTTTGTTCCGATTGCCGGTACTGTAATCGCGACGGTGATAGCCGCCATGCGGTTTAAGCGCGCGTCCGTCCCGCCCATGCGCCTGTTCCTGGCGGTGTGCTGCTATTTCGCAGGCGCACTCATTGGCGCGCTTGGTGTGGCTCACATAGTTGCAGTGATTCTCGCTGCGATCGATCAAGCGCAGCATCAACCGTTTATTTATAACTTTCGTTTTTACTCTTTGCTTCAGCTCGGTGTGCTTCTGATCACGGCTGGTTTCATGGCAGCCATCCGGGCGCTGAGCCTGGCGGGAGGCGACCGCGCCGCCTGGCGTGCATCGCTGTTCGTCTGGATAGCAATCCTGGCGATCAACCTGCCACTCGTTCCAATTCAGCGCTTCGCTATCATCTTTTCTGTGCTCGCTGCTCTTGAGTTGATGCTTCTTTGCGCCACGCGGCGTCACTTCAACATTCAGTGAGCGGGGATACATCAGACAAAACATCGTTTATCATGATTCTATGAGTCCGGATTCGGCGGCGATCCGCTTTGAGACAGCTGTTCCACAGTTCACGGTACCTGACATTGTGCGGACAGCGGAGTACTATCGGGACGTTCTCGGTTTTAAGATAGCCGGCTATTGGGGTGAGCCGCCGGTCTTTGTGATCGTATGCCGGGACAATGTTGAATTGTTTTTCAATCTTGCAGATCAGACGGAGGTTAGAACGGGACGCGCTCAAGGCGCCTATGACGCGTACTTCCACATTGTTGGAGTTGAAGCGCTGGCTGCCGAATGGAAGAGTGCCGGAGCTGATATCCTTGAGGGGCCGGTGGTGCGCGTATACGAACAACGCGAGCTCGTAATCAGAGACTGCAATGGATTGATTCTCACCTTCGGTGAGTCCACGACTCAACGCGACGGCTAACAATCGAGCGGACGAAACTCTTGATGTACAATCTCACCGTGCATCACACTCGCCTAATAATTATTGCGGCGTTCGTCGTTTGGAAGCTCGTTGTACCTGCGAGCGCTGCAGAAAAGGCGTCGCCGCTGGTCATCGGTGAATCGTTCACGATTGATTCCAGGATCCTGAACGAGACCCGGCACATCAATGTCTACTTACCAGCCGGCTATGGTGAGTCTACGAGCGTCCGGCTCCCTGTGCTGTACATGCCTGACGGCGGTATTGCTGAGGATTTCCTTCATGTGGCGGGGCTTGTGCAGGTGTCTGTTGGCAATGGCACGATGCGCCCTTTCCTACTTGTTGGCATTGAGAATACCGAACGCCGTCGCGATATGACCGGTCCTACTGAAAATCCGGACGACAAGAAAATCGCGCCGAGAGTGGGCGGGTCAGCGGCGTTTCGCTCCTTCATTCGTCAGGAGTTGATACCACAGGTGAAAGCACGTTACCGCACGACCAACGAATCGGCAATCGTGGGAGAGTCGTTGGCCGGATTGTTTGTGGTGGAAACCTTCCTTCTTGAACCGGATCTATTCGATACCTTTATCGCGTTTGATCCAAGTCTCTGGTGGAACAATCAAAAACTTATGAAAGACGCACCAGAGCATATGCGTGCGCGATTAAAGTCAAAAAAAACGCTGTATTTCGCCAGCAGTGATGAAACAGGAATCATCGACAACACGCAAAGGTTCGCGGCGATTCTAGAAAAGAATGCGCCGCCAGGTGTCCGTTGGCATTATGAAAAGATGCCGGAAGAGAAACATTCGACGATTTATCATCCCGCTGCGCTGAAGGCGTTTCGCTCGTTGTTCAAGCCGGACAAAAAATAGAGCGCTGATCTTAATATGACTTTCCTTGTTGCAGGGGATTTTCCTTGACGTTGTGAAATTCAATTTTTATTGTCTGGCATCCCCATTTAAAACAACCCTGGGTTACATCGAAGTGCAAGTGCGCGCCCGCACTTGCCCCGGTATCACCACTCAAACCAATCACTGCGTTTTGTTTTACCCGATCTCCTACTGCAACCTTCACTCCATTTTGCGTAAGGTGATAATAGCGGGCAAAAGTTCCGTCATCATGACGGATAACCACAACATTTTCTTCTCCGGCTTTTCTTGTGCTGTCGATGTGACGTTCTTCTAGATGAACTACCTCTCCCGCTCGAGCCGCATGAACAGGCGTACCAATCGGCATCTGAAAATCATAAGCGAAAGCAGCGTGCCCCTCATGTCCCCAGGGTCCGTTATAACCTTGAAGAAGTTTAAATGATGTGGTTTGAGCGTACGGAAGAACGTAACGTGAGGACTCTCCCGCTTTGATCGCAACCGGTTGTGCAAGAGTTATGGAAAGCAATGCGATGGCAATTCTGAGATACAAGCTTCACCTCATCCAGAAGTAGGACGAAAAGACGCTGGAAAAGGTTTACGGCTGTTTTTTTACAACTCCGATCGTTTCGAGCGCTTGTAAAAATTCAGTCACTGCATCCGGCGGCACCGGCCCGTAAGCGCCGGACAAAATCTCTGCGATCTCTTCTACACTGCGATGGCCATCCACAAAATTCAACGCTTCGTAAGAATAAAGGGATCCATCGGCCCACAGCCCTTTGTGCTTCAGAAGCTTTAACGCTTTTGTTTTCTCTTCACCGAAGTGATCTTCCAGGTAGTTGTATCCAAACACTCCCATTGGTCCCGGCACCGCGGCATTCCGGGTATACACAATCCCTTTTGGCGTTGCATTGCCGGAATCTTTTTCAGCGAATCCGGAGATCTGATTCAAAAATGCACTCGCGGCTTTTTGAGTGTCACCGGGAATTTCCATGTACTGCTTGAGCGAATCGATGGTCCGTTCTTCATACCAGAAATGAAATCGCGACAGCGCGTTTGCATTCTCATTCGGCAATTGCATTTTCTTTTTCAGCATATTTGCGGTGCGTTCGAGCGACGCAGCTTTTAAAACCGGCCATAGTTTTTTGAGGTGCTGTTGATGGAAGTTCGCAAGAAAGAAAGCAGTTGTTGCGCCCAGAAATCCCGCTCTCTTTAATTTTGTCGGATCGATGTTGGCCGGTAAGTCAAAATTTGTGTGAATGTAACGGTCGGGCCAATCATTGTAATAGATCGCAGGGATTCCGAAGGACGCTTCCACATAAACGTCATGATCGCTGCCCATGCTGTAAGGGGCGAAGATCGTTTGCAAAGGTTCCTTGCCTCCTTCTGTTGAATGGAGCGGATAGAGAGAGCTCCCCGAGTCGGCGAATTCCTGGGTTTGTTGATTGACATACGCTCCGAAGTGATCCGCGACATCGTAAATAAAGGAAGGGCGGCTCGCGGGTCCGCGCGTTATATGAAACTGCGCTTTGGTTACGGGACCTCCACCAACCATATCCATATGAATCGCGCTGACGATTCGCTTTCTGATTTCCGGACGCGCCACCAGGAAGGCCATTGTCCCTTCAATTTCAGGAGGCCAGACAAAACGGAGGGTTCGCGCAGGTCGCGCAATTTTCTTCTCCGATATGAGTTTTGCATACGCGCGGGCAACCTCCAGAATGGTTGCGCAGCCGCTTGCGTTATCGTTTGCGCCAGGTCTAGGATGATCCAGATGACAACTGAATACGATTTCTTGTTCCCTTAACCGTGGATCTGCTCCCGGGATGATGGCGGTCAATACCTGATACGCTCCGGGATGTTGTCCCGCAATCACCTTCGCCCGGAGTTGAATGCTTTCACCTGCGATCAGTCTTTTTTGAAAGGCTCTTGCTTGTTTGAGCGTGACCATAAAAGCAAAAGACGGTTTCTTGTTAAACGTTCCGACATGCCCCCAACGCAAAAGATTTTCGTCTTCTCCCCACCACGCGGTTTTTTGATTCTGCGCGTAGCTAATGATTCCCGCTGCTCCGTATTTGTCAATTGCCCACCGAACCGCTTGCTCCGGCTGCTGCGAAACCAGAACGAGTTTTCCTTTCACATCTTTGTTTGCATAATCAGATTCTGAGATGCCTGCGCCCACATCGACCAATAATGCGGTGACCTCACCACTTTCGCTGTCCTGCGCCAGGGAAAGGGGCACTGCATCCCAGCTTGCAATTCGTGTATCGGGATTTGTCCCTTTTAATTCCCACAATTCCGCAAAATCCGCATCCCACGCCGGACGCGATCGCTGTGTGCCATAGAATTTTTTCCCGTCTGCCGGCAATTCTTCGATCGAGATTTGTTCCAATCCGTATTTACGCAGCTCATCCGCGATGAATTCCACCGCATTTTTATAGCCTCGGGAACCACGCATGCGGTGTTGCCGGCTGAGGAATTCCAAATTCCTTCTGGCAAGCTCTCCGGAAATTTCTTCGCTGAACGATTTCAGCACCGGATCTTCTATGAGTCCATCCGCCCAAACCGGCGAAGAGAGAAACACGCTGAGTAGTAAGAAAATTGGCCATCGCATAGCCTCTAATGTTATCAAGAATTTGGATGATAGAATCTTTTGGGAAACGAGTAAGTATGATCGATGCGAAAAAGTTACGCGCATGGTGGGCGAAAAAGCAGGGACTTGATGGAAGCTTAGAGAAGGCAGGTCCCGCCGAAGTACTGGAAAAAACAGGTTGGGCAAGATCTGTGGGTGGTGTGAATCCTTATTTAACGCTTTTTGCCAGGGCCGGCATTTCAAGAGAAGAGGCCGAAGCGGCCCTGTATGAGTTGCAGATTCACGAGCTTCCTTCAGCGCGCGGATGCACGCACGTTTTGCCCGCATCTGACTTCGCGCTGGGCTTGAATGTATTATATTTTTTTTGCGAGTAATCCGAGATCTACACAGCCGTAAAATTTCTAGGAGTCACTGAAAAGGAAGTTGCTACTTTGAGTGAGCGACTTTTAAAAGCGCTGGGGAATGGACCAAAAGATCCGAGAGAATTGAAAGAGGTAATCGGAGATGCTGTGCGAAATCTCGGTGAAGCCGGA
>JBKKAT010000902.1:0-3674 GCA_046714535.1 Acidobacteriota bacterium
TTATCCTTTGATGCTTGTGATTTGGGTGTTATATTCATGAGGTCATGACAAAGTTCTATGTAACCACACCTATTTATTACATCAACGGATTGCCGCACATAGGACACGTTTTTACAACGGTGCTGTCGGACGCGATTGCGCGTTACCACCGCTTACTTGGCGATGATGTTCTCTTTCTTACCGGGACTGATGAACATGGCCAGAAGGCTGAAAAAGCTGCCCGTGAAGCGGGGATCAGTCCTCAGGAGCTGGCCGACCGGATTGTTCCGAATTTTCGCGACCTTTGGGAGAAGTTAAATATTTCCAACACCGATTTCATACGAACCACCGAAGAACGGCATCGAAAAGGTGTGGAAGAAATTTTCCGCCGGTCCCATGCAAATGGCGATATCTATCTGGGAGCCTATGAGGGTTGGTACTGCACTTTCGATGAAAATTTTCTGACCGAAGGGCAGCTCGTGAACGGCAATTGCCCAGACTGTAAACGCCCGGTGGAAAAAATCAAAGAGGAAAGTTACTTTTTCCAGCTTTCCAAGTATCAAGAACCGCTTCTGAAACATTATCGGGAGAATCCCGATTTCATTGTTCCTCACTCCCGTTCCAATGAGGTGATCAGTTTCGTTGAGAGTGGATTGCGTGATCTGAGCGTCAGCCGCGTCAAATTGAAATGGGGCATTCCGGTTCCGATCGACCCGTCCCACGTGATTTATGTATGGTTCGATGCGCTATCGAATTATGTAACTGCAACAGGTTTTCCGGATAATCAGGAACTGTATCAGAAATACTGGCCGGCCGATTTGCACGTGATCGGCAAAGATATTGTGCGTTTTCATTGCGTTTACTGGCCCGCATTTCTGCTTTCAGCGGGACTTCCTTTGCCGAAACAGGTACTGGTTCATGGATGGTGGTTGAAAGAAGACCAAAAAATCTCGAAATCGCGCGGCAATGTTGTGGATCCACATTCCCTGATCGGGACTTTTGGTGTGGATGGGCTCCGCTATTTCTTGATTCGTGAAGCTCCCATCGAAGGGGACAGCAACTATTCTTTCGATACGATCTTGAAAAGGATCAATAGCGATCTGGCGAATGATCTTGGAAATCTCTCAAGCCGCATTCTAACGATGGTAGATAGATATTCCAGCGGGAAAATTCCGGAGATCACCGAATCGAATCCTCCTTTTCGAGCGGCTTTGCAGGATCTTGTGTCGCGCATCCCCGAGTATTTGGCCGCATACACATTCTCCCGGTTGTTGGTCGATGTGTGGAGTGTTGTGAACGCCATCAATCGTTATATTGTGGACGAACAACCCTGGGTGCTTGCAAAAAATCCCGAATCTCACCAGAGATTGCAGCACGTTCTGTATAACAGTTGCGAAGGATTACGCATCATTGCGGGCCTTGTTGCGCCGGTGATTCCGCATTCATCTGATCTCATCTGGGAACAGCTAGGAATCTCCAGGCGAGCTTCCGAAGCAAACGTGGGCGAATTGAGATGGGGAGAGCTCTCGGCCGGAACACCCATCGGCAAAATCACTCCCATTTTTCCCCGAATTGAGGCGCCGGCTGCTGGATCTGCTGCTCAAAAAACTGACCAAAAACAAGCTCACGAAAAGCAGGCTGAGACCGTCCACGCAACGATTGAGGATTTTCAAAAACTCGGATTGCGAGCGGGTGAAATAAAGAGTGCAGAAAAAATTGCCGGTTCCAAAAAGCTTTTAAAGTTAAGCGTTGATCTCGGCACAGAAACCCGGCAATTGGTTGCAGGAATTGCCGAAGTGTACGCACCTGAAGATCTAATAGGCAAACAGGTGATCGTTGTTTCTAATCTGAAACCGACTCGCATCATGGGTGTTGAATCGAACGGGATGGTTCTTGCCGCTTCGATCGATGGAAAACCGGTGCTCGCCGCTATCTCTCAAAGAGTTCCGAACGGAACAATTGTAAAATAGAGGAATGCAATCGCCGAAGTATGCGCTGGTTCTATCGGACCTCCACTTCGGCGATACCCGATGCTCTCTTCATTCGATGAGAACGGCTCATGCGCTGGTTGAGCGGCTGAAGGAGTATCAACCGCTGGAAGAGATTTTTCTCCTGGGCGATATTCTCGATTTACAACTGGCAACGTGGTCGCAAGCCATCGAAGGAAGAATTCTGAATGGTCCTGGACAAAGATCGGTAGGTTTTCGCTACTTTTTGAATTTTCTTCTGGATCAAACGGGCGCCACACAGGTTACGTACATTCCCGGTAACCATGATTACAAAATCTTTGACTATCATTCGATCGATCGCCATTTGATTCTTCCTTTGCGAAACGGAAAGAAATTATCGGGAAGAGTTTCCTTTTTCAGAAATTTTACTCCGAGTTTTTTGCAAGGGCTGGTCCATTCTACGCAGGCGCAATTTCGAGTGATCTATCCGCATCATTTTGTCCGGATTTCCGGCAAACGTGTTTTGCTTACTCACGGTCACTATTTTGATTCCTCGCAGTCTTTCTACCAGGAAATTGCGAAAGTCTTTCCGCAATCTATCGGCAAAGAAGAGATTCCGCGATTACGCAAAACATTTTTCCGCCGCGCTTCCGCTTACCAGAATGTCGTGAGCAGTCTTTCCATGCAGCCTTCACTCCGGAACATTTTTAACTCCATCTATCAGCCGGTTACTTCCTGGAAAGAAACGTTGGGGCACCGCAACAGGAAAACATTCTTGACGCGCACCATGCGTCGCAACATCGAATCCTACGTCACTTTTTGCTGCCGCGGGAAAGTGGAAGGAGTCATTTTCGGCCACACACATCATCCGGGAAAAACGTCCTTTCAGGAGGGTCCTGTCCGCTTTGTTTGGAACTCGGGCACCTTCTTGAAAGAATCCGCTGATTCTCCGCTCGGCAGCTTTTTAACCATCAGACTGAACGGCAAATCCAGCCTGGAGGACGCGGTTCAAGTTCACCTGTTATAATAAGTGGCTAGTGACCAGTGGCTAGTGACTAGTTATGTCATATATCGGAAAGTTACTCGGAAAAGACGAAGTGATCCTTCTGGAAACAAGAAGGCATGCTTTTGTTTTGCTGGGACAATTCTTCAAAGAGCTCCTGATTCTTGCCGCACTCGTTACAGGATGGATCGTCATTCGTGGATTGGGAAACCCGGAATTCTTCTGGATTGAAATCGTTCTTGCTGCGATTTCGGCCGTGGTTTTGATTTCTCTGTTTGTTGATTGGTTGCGCTGGAACAACGAAGCTTTTTTTGTGACCAACCGCAGGGTCGTTCAAGCCAGCGGCGTGTTGAACAAAAAAGTGCTCGATTCTTCTCTTTCGAAAATCAATGATGTGATCATGGAGCAATCCTTTCTGGGAAGAATCTTTGATTATGGAACGATCAAGATTCTTACGGCAACGGAGGAAGTGATCAATCGCGTCGACAAAATTTCCCGGCCGATGGAATTCAAAAAAGCAATGATGGGTGCGAAAGCGGGTCTCGAGCCGCTTCATCCCGCGGTCGCCAGTACCTCTTCTGGTCAGTTGCTGGAAGAACTTGCACAATTGAAGGCGAAGAACCTGATTTCCGAAGAAGAGTACAACGAGAAACGAAAAGAAATCATCAAACGCATGTGAATTTAGTGCTGAGTGCAAAGTGCTGAGTGCAAAGTGCTGAGTGCTGAGATGATCTCGTGGTTTT
>JBKKAT010000903.1:0-7654 GCA_046714535.1 Acidobacteriota bacterium
CTGTACCAGCGAACGTATTGATCTTTGGTAAAAACAAAAAAGTTGATGTCGTCGTAAAATCCGCCCTTGCATGTAAAAGATCCTTTTAACCTGGAATTCTGAGCCGTTTCCCGAATGAGATAGTGGACCTCTTTAAAGTCGCCTCGAATCGCTGTCAATTCCCGGTCTATGATCGTTTCATCAGCTTCGAGCTGGAAAGACAAAAGCAAAAACAAAACGATTGCGATGTTTCTCAACATCGTTTCAATTCGTGGATTCTTTTCTATTTCGCGACGCATCTCCAGACGCCTTTCTAACCTCTTTACGATAATCGGGACCATCTAGTTCAATAAATGTACACATTTCATAAAGCCGCGACAACACTTTATTCCCGAGACGGTCTTTTAGACTTTCCGCTTTCATTCGCTCAAATTCCGGATCAGAGACGCTTCTGACAGTATTCTTAGACTGAGGTTCGATGGAAATATTCGTCGTGCAGAGCAGCATTTTCTTTTGCTGATACCTCAGGTTGACGATGTGAAAGACTGTATCCTGCATCCACTCCGTCATCCGTTGTGATCCCAGATCATCCAGTACCAGCACTTCCGAAGTTAGGACTGGGCGTAAGATCATGAGTTCAGACGTCTGAGAAAGTTCGTCAAAACTACCACGAATCTCTGCCAGAAGATCGTGAAAGTCCACGAACAAGCAACGCAATCCTTTCTTAAGTAGAGTCTTTGTAACACTGATGGCCAGATGTGTTTTGCCTGTCCCGCAAGGTCCCGAGAAAAGCAGTCCACCCTCGGGAAAATCATCCTGAATCATCGGATAATCAGCCGCAAAATTCTGAGCCATCGTTTTCGCTCTTTCCTGGCGAAGAGATTGAGAATCGTAGTTATCGAAATCGCAATCAACGTAGCGAGGCGGAATTTTGGCGGAATCCACCATTCTATCGCCGCCCATCACCCTGGCGCAGGTGCAGCGTTTTGCGCGCGAAACGGACCCTTCCAGCACAATTTGCCATCCGGTACCGCTACAAAACTCACAGAGCTTTTGCTCTACTTCCATGGTCTAAGCATACCTTCCTTTGCAGAGATGTCCATGTTTGCTGTGTATAATCTTGTACGAAACGTCATCAGAATGAAAATCAAGAAATCGCACGTTTATTTTATCCTTTTTGTGATTATTTCAACGATTGCCGGACTGGAAATCGGGGCGCGCCTTTATTTGAAATATGTCGTGCAGAAGTCCCATGATAAGAAATTCCGCTTCAATTACTACACCGTATATGAACACATACCAGGTTTCCGTGAAGGAGATGAGAAGGGAGATTGGATCACGATCAACCGGAACGGTTTTCGAAGAACAACGGACGTTTCAAAGGAAAAACCTGAGAATACTTATCGAATCTTTTTTCTGGGCGGATCGGCTGCGCACGGTGTTTCCAGCCGGAAACCTTATCCCATCAGACACATTTATCCACACGAAACAGTCGATGCTTATCTGGAAAAAAAACTAAATCAGGAATTTGATCAGCCTGCGATAGAAGTCATCAATGCCGCGGTTACGGGCTATGAGGTGTTCCAGCACACCCAATATTTGCAGAGCGAACTGCTGGACTACGACCCCGACCTGGTGATCTTTTTTGATGGCGCAAATGATCATTACACCAACAATCCTGAATACAACTATCTACCGGACTTTAAGTATCAATTCTGGAAGGATAGAATGCGGGAGCCTTCTGCAAGAGGTATGTGGTATTATTTCGCCTCTTATATGGCAGACTACAGTGGTCTATTCCGGGGATACGTAGCGCAGGAACTGGAAAAGGATGCGCGCTTGCGAACCAATGTCCATGATAAATACAGAAACTATTCGAATGATGAGGATAGAATCAAGAATCACAAACAGGCAGCCGAAAAACAATTCCTCAGAAGCATCAGGATGAATCTGGATTTATTGCGTCATGAAAGAGTCGATTCCATTCTGGGATTGCAGCCCATGCTTGTCCTGCGGGATACGGCGCTCCTGTCGAATCAGGAACGGGCCTTCCTGCATCAGGAACCGAATACGAAAACTTTATACCCGGTTGTCGATTCCGAATTAAGGGAAGTTTCCGGTGAATATGGTGTAGGGTACGTTGATTTCAATGTAATTTTCAATGATCCAAAATATAAGAATCAACAGCTTTTCATCGATTATTGCCATTTGACTCCTCTCGGTGGGGAGGCGGCTGCTCATGCGCTGTTGCCGGTAGTAAAAAAGAAAATTGAAGAATGGGCTGTTTCTATGAAGAGCTCTGTCCTATAATTCCGCTTTTATGAATGCCGACGAACTACAGAATCTGATACAGGAAAAAAGCGTTCATGTTACTGCTTTGCAAAATGAATTCAAGAGTGTGATCGTTGGACAGCGCTATCTCATGCAGCGTTTGCTGATCAGCCTGCTGAGCGATGGACATGTGCTGGTGGAAGGATTGCCAGGTCTGGCAAAGACGCTCGCGGTAAAATCAGTCTCTCAGGCCATTCAAGCAGATTTCAAACGCATTCAATTCACGCCTGATTTGCTTCCCTCCGATCTCACAGGCACCATGGTATTCAATCCGAAAGATGGAAGTTTTGTGGTCAAAAAAGGACCCATCTTCTGCAACATTCTCCTGGCAGACGAAATCAATCGCGCGCCTGCCAAAGTGCAAAGCGCCCTGCTCGAAGCGATGCAGGAACGGCAGGTCACGATCGGCGATGAGAGCTATCCATTGGAAGAACCCTTTCTGGTATTTGCCACTCAGAATCCGATTGAACAGGAAGGGACTTATCCCCTGCCGGAAGCTCAGATCGATCGCTTCATGATGAAAGTAAAAATCTCGTATCCGAGCAAAGATGAAGAAAAAATTATTCTGGATCGAATGACGGGAACCAATCATTACCAGGTCAAGCCGGTACTGGATAAAGAGCATGTTCTCATGCTCAGGGACCTCACCAAAGAAATCTTTGTGGAAGATTCCTTGAAGAATTACATCGTTCAACTTGTGAGCGCAACACGGTCGCCCAAAGATTATCATCTGGAAATCGGACGCTACATTCAGTACGGTGTTTCACCGCGGGCAGCCATCTTCTGGACCATGGCCGCAAAAGCTCATGCATTTCTTCAGCAGCGCAGTTTTATCATTCCGGACGATATCAAACTTGTGGCGCCCGATATTCTGCGTCATCGAATCATCCGGACCTACGAAGCGGATGCTGAAAACGTTTCAACCGAGGATCTCATTTCACAAATCCTGGTGCGCGTACCGATTCCTTAATTAGTTCCAAAGTAATGAGTCATGAGTAACGAGTCATGAGACACACAACCGCGTACTCATTGCTCATTACTCATTGCTCTTTACTATTCATATGAAAAGCAGGACTCAGAAGAAACAGAGCGTAACACGCGAACAAATCAAACGGCTGCGCCTCACTTCCAGACGGCTAATTCATACTTTCGGAGAAGGCACATTTCGCACGCTTTTTCATGGCCGCGGGATCGAATTTGCCAGCTTACGCGAATATGTGCCGGGTGATGACATTCGACAGATTGATTGGAATACCACTGCACGGCGCGGCTCCCCGTACGTAAAAACATTTCTGGAAGAGCGTGACTTATCCGTCGTCATTGCGGTTGATCTGAGTTCCTCCATGGAAATCAAAATGGATTCCACTTTAGCGCTGGCATCTTTAATCACTTCGCTTGCAGATATTCATGAGGACCGTCTCGGCTGTCTTGGCTTTTCCGATAAAGTCGAATTCTTCGTCCCGCCTTTGAAGAATCCGGCACAACCGGAAAGAATTCTGCATCTCCTTCTTGCGTCCGGCAGACGAACGGTTCGAAGAACTTCGATCGGACATGCGATGACCTTTCTCAGGAATGTTTTGAAAAAGCACGCGCTTCTGTTTGTGATTTCTGATTTTCTGGACCGGAATTTTGAGCATTCGTTGCTGGCTCTGCGGCCAAAACATGAAGTGGTGGGAATCCATCTCTACGATCCGGTGGAAAAGGAACTGCCTCGCTCTGCGGTGATTGAGTGTTTTGATCCGGAGTCCGGAAGACGATTCCTGATCGATGCGTATGATGCGAAAACACGCTCGAAATACAGGTCCTTTGCCCATGAACAGGATTTGTTGATTCAAGGAACTTTCGGAAAAGCGAGAGCAGATTTGTTGATGTTGCCCGCTTCCCCGAAATCCGAAATGCAGCTGATTGACTTCCTGATACGAAGACAGAGCTCGCGTGTTCCAATTCAAATAAAAAAATAATGACAAAGTGGCTAAGAGATGTGTGGCAAGCGTTTCTCCCCTTTATGAAGGGGGAGATTAAGAGGGGGTTGGAGCGCTTTCCCAACCCTCCCACCAGCCCCTCCCTTCATAAGGGAGGGGAGTCAACGCACCGAGCCATTTTCAGGGCAGACGCAAAGACGCCGCGTCAATTGATGAGGATTTTCGTTTTCGTATTGCTGTCACTGATTCCGGCTTATGCTTCTGCTGATCCGCAGATTAAGCATTTTTTTCCGGATCATCCGGTTTTGTTGGGACAACCGCTGTTCTGGATTGTGGAAATCCGTTATCCGCTCTGGGAATCGTATGAATTGAAATCTGCTTCCTGCCGGGACTTGAAAATTTCGGTTGCCAGCAGGAAGTTACACGAAGTGGCTGGAGAAATTCGGGCGGTTTACAGAATTGCTGTGATTCCAACTGTGCTGAAAATCTCCTGTTCCCCTTCTGTTACTGTTTCAGATGCAAAAGGGCAAACAACCGTGCTGAATGGTAAGCCGGTGATTGTCAAAACCATCAGCGGACCGGCTGCAGACATCAAAATGCCCCTGATTCCGGCGCCCTCAACCCAGCCGAAGAATTACAACATCCTGCTGTATTTTGCGTTGATCATTCTTGGAGTGCTCAGCGGCCTCCTGCTGGCAAGACGGATGTATTACAACACACCATCGCAAAAATTCCTGCGGGATCTCAGAAAAGCAGCCGTCGAAGTGCAAAAAAACCGTTTACCGATTCAAGTCTGGAGATTGCTTCGATCGGAGATGGTTTGGGGATTTCCCGCAGAAGCCTACACTCCCGCTCAGCTTGAAAAGCGAGGAGTTCAAGATCGCCGCCTTCTTGTAATCGCCACCGCTTTGCGATCGCTCGAAACCTGGCGTTATTCAGGCTCCACCGAAAGCTGGGACAAAGAGCTGGTAAAAAAGGCGCTCGAGCACGCTGAAAATGTGATGCGCGGCGCAAAACCTGCTTTTCGCAAAAGGAGCGCCGCATGAGCTTCGGTCACGCCTGGGTGCTGGCTGTGATTCCAGAATACCTGATCCTGGAAATGAATATCTACTATCGTATTCGAAGCAAAGCAGCGCCACTTCCCACAGCGGGTTTTATCCGTGTTTACCCTTCGTGGCGCACGCGAGCGATTCGTATTCTGCGGTTCCTGCCGCCGGCCGCAATCGTCCTTTTATTGTTAGCCGTTTCCTCTCCGGAATCGGTCCAGAGGACGGAAGAAATCCTGCCTTCGGGAATCAATATTGTGGTCGTACTCGATACGTCCGGCTCGATGGCTGCTGAAGATTTCCAACCACACAACCGGCTGGAAGGATCAAAAGCAGTGCTGCAGAATTTCATTCAGGGACGCCGCTCCGACCGGATTGGACTTGTCGTATTTGGCGGACGCAGCGTGACCCGGTCTCCGCTCACGCTACAACATGACACACTGCAACAGACTCTCAAGTCCGTTGCTCTGGGAGAATTACCCGAAGGAACGGCCATCGGGATGGCCATCATGAGTGGCGTGAACCGTTTGCTCGTCCGCGAAGAAGGATCTCAAAAAGGAGACCGCATTATGATTCTCATCACCGATGGCCGAAACAACGGTGAGATTCACCCGCTCACTGCCGTAGACGATGCAAAGAAATACGGCATCAAGATTTATACAATCGGTGTTGGCGGGTCTGGTACGGCCCCCTTTCCTACGATCACGCCCGAAGGGAAAAAAGTATACCGTTACGAGAAAGCCGATCTTGATGAAGATCTTCTCAAGGCGATCGCCGCACGCACGGGCGGCAGCTATTTTCGCGCGAGTGATCCTGAATCCTTAAGCTTGCTCTTCCGGCAAATTGACCACCTTGAAAAGTCAGAACCGAAAATTCTTGAAACACAATCGGTGCGTAGCCAGGCGCAAGCCGTTGCTATCCCCGTACTGTTGCTCGGGATCTGCTATGCAGTGCTTACTATGGCTATAGTACGATTACCATGAACTTTCAATATCCGGGTTTACTTTATATTGTTCCGTTGTTGCTTCTGCTGGGAGTGGCTTATCGCTGGCGGGCCCGGTCGGCGCTGGAAAAGAAACGCTTTCCTTATTTTCTTGTTTCCCTTTGCTTTGTGGTCATCGCTCTGGCCAATCCTTACTGGAGAAATATTCCCGCTCGCGAGAAGATCAAAGGGGTGGATCTCCTGATCATCACAGATGTTTCCCAGAGTATGTTTTGCAAAGTAAACGAGAAAACAACGCGTCTGGATTTGGCCCGCAAATTTATCAAAAGACTTCTCCCTTCTTTTGCCGGCAGTCAGGTTGCGGTCATTTATTTTGCAGGAGATGCTCAAATTGGATCGCCATTTACATCGGATCTGCCCGCGGTTTCGTTGTTCATGGATTCGATTTCGCCGCCGATGAGCGCGCAGGCGGGGACACGAACGGAATCTGTGGAGGAAGCGCTCCAGCAGCTATTGAAAAACAGAACGACCCGAAAACTTCCCTTAATTTTGTTCTTTAGCGACGGCGAATTTTTTGATAGCGGAAAGGCCTTACAGAATTACGTGAAACGTAAGGATTTACGAATCTTTACTTATTTGTGTGGTGAACAAAAAGCTCCTGTCTTACGCTACCATCTTGCCGCGAGTGTTCCCGGCGCTTTCAGCACACCGAATGCCAGTTCGCTTCGGGCTCTTGCGCAAGCTGGAAAAGGAACGTTCTTCAATCTAACCAAAGAACGAACGGATCAAATTTTTGATGAACTCAACAAGAAAGTAGAGGATCTTATTGTGGAAGGCCAATCCATTCCTGATTACAGGCCGGTCCCTTTTCTCATTGTGGCTCTGTTGTTTCTTCTACTTTATCAGTGGATCCCGGTTTCGCAGGAAAAATTGCATCCGGCCGCAACGCTGATTGGCCTTTTTCTGGTATTTTCGGTATCTATGAAGTTCGAAGATAGCCTGAAACTGTATCAGGAGGCGCTTCGGGCAATGCGCTCCGGCAAACCGGATCTTGCTCTGCAGAAACTAAAATCGCTTCCGCCGGATTTCCCCGCTAATGAAAGAGATATCGCGACCGGAAATGCATACTTCTATGCTAAAAAATATCCGGAAGCGATCCAGATGTATCAAAAAGTTTTGGAACGGGACCCGTTTCATGCGCTTGCACGATGGAATTGGGAAGTCGCGTTAAAACGGCCGAGCGGCCCCCAGGACCGCCCACCGCAACCAGGGGAGCAACCCTCCCCGCCAAACAGGATGGAAAACAAAGATGCACTTTTGCAATATGTCGATCAATTGGAAAAGGAGCAAAGACAGAAATCGAACCGCAGCAATATCGGGAAATCGGAATTTGCGTGGTAGGGAAATGAAAGAAACCGCCAAGACGCCAAGGC
>JBKKAT010000904.1:0-7852 GCA_046714535.1 Acidobacteriota bacterium
CGCCTGAAACGGACATATCACTATTTCTATGTGAATTTGCGAAATAAGGCAAGCAAAGGAGAGCGCTCAAATTCGCGCGCCGGCTTTGTTCTGCAGATTTTTCTGCACAGCATCCAGTTCCTTCACCATCTGTTCGCTGAAATAGTATTGAAGCTCGCCCCGAACTCCGTCAAACAAGGAGAGCCCCTGGCCTGCGCAAACAAGCGACTTTTCTTCCAACTCGTCCGCATACACAAGCAGACCGTCTTCAAAAGTCAAAGGAAAGATTGCGCACACCAGCGGTTTCAGATCGTGGTAATCGAGATTTTCCTGAATAGAAAAACTATGGAGCATGCAACCACGTCCGTACGGATTTAAAAACACGCATGCGCCATGCTTTACGCTCGTTCGAAACCATATTTTCCCCGGAGCTTCGTCGTCTTCGCAGGTTTCCGATGCATCGAACCATTCCTCTTTGCGAACGCCGACATACTTTTCGAGCTCTGCTGCTTTAGCGTCCAATCTTTCCGCATTGAACGCATCCACATCAGTTCCGTGCGAGCAACACCAGTCATTGCAAAAATTACACGCCATGCAGTGCGCGAAATATTTCAGTTCGAAAATCAGAGAATCCACGCGGTCGATCACCGGTGTTCCGTATCGGCAGGCATAGGATTTTGAGAGTTGAATGATCATGATTAATTTTACTGTTCTATATCAGCGACGTCCTTTCGCTCCTTCTTTTTTCCGGATTGATGCCGCTTATCGGCAAGCATTTTTTCTTTTGCCCGCTTCGATCTCTTTCGCTTTTGTCTCCGGATTTTTTCTCTTTTTTGTTGCTCGGCGCTTTCTTTTCCCTTGATCAGATTTTCGATTTTATCTGCCAGCATTCGGCGCGCGTGAAAACGATTGAGGGCCTGCGAACGCTCGCGCTGGCACTTTACCTCGATTCCTGTAGGAATGTGTTTCAGATAGACGCAAGTCGATACCTTGTTTACGTTCTGACCGCCATGTCCACCCGATCGAATGAATTTCTCCAGCACATCCTCCGGGCGGACTCCGAGCTCCTTCAGCCGTTCCATCAACGCTAATTCCTTCTCAGGGCTTACTCCGAACATATTCATCACACAGGACTGGTGTTTTCTTTCCTCAACAAATATTCTATGTTCTTTTCTGATGCGATCAAAACTTTTCCTGATTTTTTTATTGCTGGTCACACTGACAGCGCCTACATCGGCGCGCGTAAAAAGCTCCATACCGGACGCGACTCACTTGCAGCTTCTTATCAAAAAATTGGCTGTCGTGGGAAGCGCTTTATATGTGGGCGCTCATCCGGATGATGAGAATACAGCCGTTCTGGCGCATCTATCGCTGGGACGTCTTGTTCGCACCGGTTATCTTGCGTTGAATCGCGGTGAAGGGGGGCAGAACCTGATTGGAACGGAGCAGGGAGATTTGCTGGGCGTGATTCGAACACAGGAATTACTGGCAGCGAGGCAAATCGATCATGCGGAACAATACTTCACAAGAGCCGTCGATTTTGGATTCTCCAAAAGCGCCGAAGAGTCGTTGCATTTCTGGGGCAAAGAAGATGTGCTGTCCGATGTTGTGTGGGTGTTTCGCGTTTTTCGTCCGGATGTTGTGATTACGCGATTCCCCAGTGAAGGAGAAACGCACGGCCATCATGTCGCGAGCGGAATTCTGGCTGAAGAAGCTTTTCACGCTGCCGGTGATCCCAATCGCTTCGCCGATCAATTGAAATACGTTTCTGTGTGGAAGCCAAAACGAATTTTGTGGAATCGCTACAGCTGGGGAAATCAGCCCATAACGGAAGAGGAAAAAGCCAAACTCGCGGAGATGGAGATCGGTGAATACAATCCGCTTCTTGGTAAATCGTATACGGAAATTGCGGGAGTTTCGCGGAGCATGCATAAGAGCCAGGGCTTCGGCGATTCGGAGGACCGCGGACGATTCACGCAATATTTCCGGCACACGGCAGGAGATCCACCGGGCAAGGATGTATTCGACGGCGTGGATCTGACCTGGAACCGGATTCAAGGTGGTCAGGGAATTGGAAAAATACTGGATCAGACAGCAAGAAAATTTGATCCGAAAAAGCCGGAGCAAAGCATTCCGGATCTTCTAAAAGCTTACCGGTTGATGATCAAGATTGAAAAGAATCCTTTGGTCGAACAAAAGATTTCCGATCTGCTTGAAGTCGTTCGCGCTTGTTCCGGATTGTGGCTGGAGGCGATCGCCCAGCAGGATTCAGCAGCGCCCGGATCGAATGTCCCGGTCGATGTCACAGCAATCAACAGATCCACTTTCCCCTTACAACTTGAATCCGTTCAAGTCATTCCATCTAATAACGTAACACCTGTCGCAGCAGAACTGAAATACAATGAACCGGTCACGAAAAAACTTACCGTTCCTATTCCAACCGGCGAAGCTTACAGCCAGCCCTACTGGCTGCGAGGGCAAAATGGCAAACCTTTTTCGGATGTGAAAGATCAACAGTTGATTGGCCGCGCGGAAAGTCCTTCCGCCTTGAACGCACAGTTCACTTTTAGAAACGGACAAGACCGTCTGGTTTACACGGAGCCGGTGCTCTTTCGAAAAGTGGATCCTGTGAAAGGAGAAATTTACCGAGACTTTGTGGTTGTCCCTGAAACAGCATTAAACATTCAGAATCCAATCTTGGTATTTGCAGACGAATCTCCGAAAACAGTCCGGGTACAGATCATCAGCGGAACAGGCAAGGCAACCGGAGACCTGAAATTGTTGGCGCCTCAAGGGTGGATGGTTCAGCCGGCATCGCAACCTTTCAACCTGACAGCCAAAGATCAGGCCAAAGTGATCTCATTCACGATTCAACCGCAGAAGGGAGCGAAGACAGGCGAGTTCAAAGCAGAAGCAGTTGTTGGTGCTGAGAAAATTTCCAGCGGCAAACTCGTGATCGATTATCCGCATATCCCTGCGCAAACATTGTTTCCTATTTCTAAAGGACGTTTGATTCGTGTGGATTTGAAAAAATCGGGGCAAAATATCGGATACATCATGGGATCAGGCGACGCGATCCCGGAAGCTCTCACTCAGATCGGTTACAAAGTTACTCGCCTGTCGGACGAAGATCTGGTCACGCAGAATCTCTCCTCCTACGATGCCATCCTCATCGGAATCCGCGCATACAATACGAGACCCGCGCTAAAAAATTTGCAGGAAAGGTTGCTGGATTATGTCCAACAGGGCGGGACCATGATTGTGCAATACCAAACCCTTCTGGATCCTGGATCTCAACCCGGACCTTATCCTTTTCAAATCTCGCGGAAACGAGTCGCAGTAGAAACAGCGCCGGTAACCATACTCAAACCGGAACATCCCCTCTTAAATTTTCCAAACAAAATCACACAAGCGGACTTTGAAGGATGGGTGCAGGAGCGTGGTTTGTATTTCGCCGATCAATGGGATCCTAAATATGAAACGGTTTTCAGCTCCAACGATCCGAAGGAACAACCACTGGAAGGGGGAACGCTTTACGCCCGTTACGGAAAAGGAATCTACATTTTCACCGCCTATTCCTGGTTCCGCGAATTGCCGGCCGGCGTGCCAGGAGCCTATCGCATTTTCGTCAATATGATTTCTGCGGGAAAACAGTGAACAATACAGAAATTAACAGAAGCCAACAAAGGAAACTAAGATTTTTCTAAATCTTCGTTCCCTTTGTTACCTTTTGTGAAAAAAAATGAATCGACCTGATTCGCCCGTCGTTGTACCAACCGAAGAACCTCCACCGTTTTTCTCCTGGAAACAGTGGTATCTCTTTGTGCTCTCCTTCCTCGGCATCCTCATTGTTTTGTTCTACATCTTCACAAAGAGCTTCGAATAGATGCGAACCCTGGACTGGATCGTTTTAATCGCCTTTCTCGGCTTCACCGTTATTCATGGGATCTGGAAAGGGCGCGGAGCAAAAAACATCCGCACGTACATGCTCGCGGACAAAACCATGCCCTGGTACGCGGTTGCTCTTTCCATTATGGCAACGCAAGCAAGCGCAATTACTTTTTTGACAACAACCGGACAGGCTTACGCAGATGGAATGCGTTTTGTTCAATTCTACTTTGGTTTGCCGATCGCCATGGTCATTCTTTGCATTGTGGCGGTACCCATTTTTCATCGATTGAACGTTTACACGGCTTACGAATATCTGGAAAAACGTTTCGATTTAAAGACGCGCGTTCTTACCGGGTTCCTGTTCCTGATTCAGCGGGGATTATCCACGAGTCTTTCTTTGTTTGCTCCGGCATTGATTCTTTCTGTGATTCTTGGATGGGACTTGAAAGTCACGCTCCGGATTACCGGTCTGATGATTTTGCTCTATACAACCCTCGGAGGAGTCAAGGGTGTGAACTGGAACGACTTCTATCAGTTCCTGATTATCGCTGTCGGAATGATAACCGCGCTCATTTTCACCATTCATTTGCTTCCGCCGGAAGTCGGTTTTTTGGATGCAGTCTCGGTTGCCGGGGCCTATGGCAAGCTGAAATCGGTCGATTTTTCTTTTGACTGGAGCAGTCGCTACAACTTCTGGTCCGGATTGATCGGAGGAATGTTTTTGGCGCTCGCTTATTTCGGAACGGATCAGTCACAAGTCCAGCGATACCTTACCGGCAGGTCGATCACGCAGAGCCGGCTTGGACTTCTCTTTAACGGACTCCTGAAAATTCCGATGCAGTTCTTCATTCTGTTTGTCGGGGCAATGGTGTTTGTGTTTTACCAGTTTGTAACGCCCCCGTTGTTCTTCAATCCGGTGGAAGAATCGAAAATCCGGAACAGCACCTATCGCGAAGAATACCAGTCCATTGAACGTGAATATCAAAAGACAGCGACAGAAAAACGATCGCGGCTGCGCGAGTACATTGCTCAAGATCCTGCGGAAAAACGAACGACACGCGCACAGATTCTGGAACTGGAAAAGAAAACGGCTTCACAGAAGAGTCAGGCCGTTGAAGTCCTGCGAAAAAATAATCCATCGGTCAATGCAAACGACACAAATTATGTTTTCTTGAGTTTCGTTACGCACTATCTGCCCGCAGGATTGGTGGGTCTTGTCATTGTGATTGTGTTTGCAGCCACAATGTCTTCGACCTCCGCAGAATGGAATGCTCTCGCCACCGCGAGCGTGATCGACGTTTACAAACGGCTGGTGAAACAGGACGCAACGGACCAGCATTACCTGTGGGTCTCCCGCATTGCAACCGCCTTCTGGGGCACCTTCGCCATTCTTGTCTCGGAAAGAGCTAGCCGGCTGGGCACACTCGTGGAAGCTGTAAATATTCTGGGATCGTTGTTTTATGGCAGCGTTCTGGGAATTTTTGTTCTGGCCTTCTTTCTAAAAAACGTCCGGGGCACCCCTGCTTTTATCGGTGTCATCTTTGGAGAACTCGTGGTTTTATGTTTATTCCTGTTCACCGGAATTTCTTTCCTGTGGTATAACGTCTTTGGTTGCCTCGCCGTTGTGGCCGCCGCTCTGTTTTTGAATACTATTGTTGGTACGAAGACTCGTGAGGTTTAAAAAATGAAACTTAAAATTTCGATTTTTCTGATTGCTCTTGTGATTTCCTTATCGTTCCTTTCCGGCTGGGTGATGGGAAGAGCAAATCTTTCAACTCCGAATACGATCATTCATCATGTTGCTTTGAAGTGGAAAGACGGCACCACGGACGCCGACAAACAGAAAGCAATTACGATGCTGAAAGAGATTGTCGCCGACACGCCAGGCGCCAAGAACATATGGATTAAAACAATCAAGGTCCAGCCACGCGAATTCTCACAAACCTTTGCGGTTGAATTTGAAAATGAAGCGGCGCTGAAAGCTTACGCCGAACATCCGAAAAAGAAAGCGTGGGAAGATTTCTACTACAATATTAGAGAGAAGAGCAACAACTGCGTGATCGGGAACTAGCACATTTTTCCTCGATTCTCCCCCTGATCAGGGGGGAGTTAACTACTGTTGAAGAAGTTGACGCTTGCTCTGATTCTGCTTCTCTTTGTCCTGCTTTGCGGAGCTCTGTGGCTGTTTCCCGCTTTCCGGTTCCTTCGTAAGTATGAACAAAGACTTGCTGCGACACCCGGCAAACCACAGCGCACCGAGAGAAAGGTTGGCGATGTAACCATTCATCTGTACACTCCTACGGAAAAATCCGGCACAACGTTGGTTGTTGTTCCCGGACTTCACCCGAAAGGAATCCACGATGACCGGTTCATCGCTTTTGCAGAAACGTGTGCGGAAGCCGGCTTTTCCGTTGTAGCGCCGGACCTCCCGGAATTCCGTAATTTCAAAATCACAAATGAGAGCGTTCAGATTCTCCGTTCTGTTATGGATGAAATGCTGGATCCCCAAAAAACCACGGGAATGCTGGGAATCAGCTACGGAGCTGGTCCGGTATTCTTAATCGCGGCAGAACGAAAGCTGGATTACGTCGTCTCCATTGGAGGATACTGCAATCTGTCACATGCCATTGAATATTCACTGAATGAAACTCATCCGGGAAACGTGAAAAGAGAAACTCATGAGTGGGGTCGCCTAATTTTTGCGCTGAATCATATCGATCAGCTCGCGCAGGCTGAAGACCTGGACATTCTCCGAAATAGTCTTGCATTGCGACTTGATCTGAAAGAAGAAAAAGCGGAAGTGATCGAAAGGGGTTTGAGCCCAGCAGGAAAGAAATTACTGCAAGGAATTCTAAAAGGTTTAGTGGACGACCAACGAAAGGCTTTTGAGGATATTTTGCAGTGCCGGGAAAAGGAAGCTTTCGAACTCTCTCCTCAGAGTGTTCTATCAAAGATTCCTCGCGACACACTTGTCTACTTGATTCACGGTACCACCGATCCGGCTATTCCGTATGAAGAGACGGTGGAGTTGCAAGCCGGCCTGAAAAAAGCGGGGGTTCGGACGCATTGTTTGATTACGCATGGCCTCACACATGTGGACGTCAAGAAACTATCCAGTATGGGGGAATTTTTGAAACTGCTCCACTGGGAGAGATTGTTACTTCGCGAAGCAAATTAGCGGTAAGATGTGTATCATAATTAGAATGTTTTCATCGGAGGGGGATAATAAGTTGATGTACCGGATTCTTTTTCTGCTTCTGATCCTGAGCGTGCCGGTTTTCTCACAATCGGAGAGCGCTCAAGAAGTTCGTTCCTTTGGCCTCAAACTCTTAGACGAAAGCCAGTATCAATCGATCCCGATTGCGCTCGTGCCGCTCAGCGGAGAACTGCCGCGAAGCAGCGATTTATCCAGAGATATGCCTCCGGTCCGGTTCCAGGGAGAGCAAGCGTCTTGTGTTGGGTGGTCTGTAGCCTATGCACTGCGCACGTATATGCAAAAACAGCAAGCGCAATGGGACACAAATTCGCCCAACTATCAATTCAGCCCTTCCTACATTTATAACCAGCACGCGCGCGGAAATTGCCAGGCCGGAATGACCTTCGTAGATGCATTAAATATGCTGACGTCCGAAGGTGTCTCTACCTTGAGCATGATGCCTTACTCTGACTCCGATTGCGTGTCCCAACCGGGGCAAGAAGCAAAGCAGTGGGCGAAGAATTACCGCATCGCCGGATATCGCCGCATCAACATGCAGGATATCAATGAGATCAAAGCTCAACTGGCTGCCGGCTTTCCCGTGCTGACTGCAATATCAACTGATGATGTTTTTCTCCAGCTGAAAAGAAATCAAATCTGGAAATCGGGTGGAACTCCGGTAGGCTATCATGCGATCGTGATTGTCGGCTTCGATGACAATTCACAGGCATTCAAAATCATGAATAGCTGGGGCCCCCAATGGGGTACAGACGGTTACGGCTGGAT
>JBKKAT010000905.1:0-2666 GCA_046714535.1 Acidobacteriota bacterium
TTTCCATCCCGGTCGGAGCGAAATGCGATCAGTTTACCGTCCGGCGAAACAGCTGGCGACGAATCTTTCCCGGAGAAAGTCAAGGTCAGCATTTCTAAAGGCTCTTGGGGTTTTGGTCTGAAATACCAGGTTGCGGCAGCAACGCCGGCAAGAAAGGCGATCAAGATGAGTACGGGAATCAGGGCTCGAAAACGTTTGACCGGTTGCGACACAGCAGAAACGTTTGTAACCGAACTCGCTTGGAAAATATGATCGCGAATCGATTGAAGATCGCGCGCCAGATCCCGCGTGGAAGCGTATCGTTCCTCCGGATCCTTGGCCATGCAACGTTCGAGAATCCAGTGCAGAACCTGAGGTATCTGTGGATTCAAGGTGTGTACCGGTTCAGGATCTTCGCGGATAATAGCGGTCATGCTTTCTGCCACAGAGCCACGCTGAAAAGGACGCTTTACAGTGATCATTTCGTAGAGAATCGTTCCGAATGAAAATTGATCGGAGTGAAAGTCAACAGCAATCCCGCTCGCTTGCTCCGGAGACATATATCCAACAGTTCCAACCACCATACCGGCTCCGGTCTGTGTTTGGAGATGCGAGGCTTGATGCGTTGCAACCAGCGTCATTTTCGCCAGACCAAAATCGAGTATTTTCAGGAAGCCATCTTTGGAGATCATCAGGTTCTCCGGTTTGAGATCGCGATGCACAATCCCGGCAGAGTGCGCTTTGGCGAGCCCATCTGCGAGTTGCGATGCAATGCCCACCACTTTTCGCAATGGCATCAAACCTTCATCGAGTAGAGCCCTCAAGCTCTTGCCCTCCACAAGTTCCATCGAAAGATAAGAAGTGGAATTGCTGGAGCCGACGTCGTAAATCGTGATGATGTTGGGATGATTGAGAGCGGAGGCAGAACGGGCTTCCTGTTCAAAACGCTCCATGCGTTCGCGGTCCGTTGAAAATTCCGCCGGCAAGATCTTCAGCGCAACTTCGCGTCCTAACCGCGTGTCGCGGGCGCGGTAGACTTCACCCATTCCCCCTACGCCAATGGAGGAAAGCACTTCGTACGGTCCGATCTTTTGTCCGGCTGAAAGCGGCATTGCGCAAGTATACTATTTTGATCTCACCACGGAGTCACGGAGAGCACCGGAGTTAGAAACAAGATTCAGTTTTTCTCCGTAAGCGGACTTTCTTGCTTTTCACTGATAGGGTAATACAATGTATTACTGGAGCTTTGTTTGCGCATACGAGGGTTTCAGTGGGATCAGGGAAACGTACTTCACCTGGAACTTGGGCACGGAATTAAGCCGGAGGAGGCTGAAGAAGTGTTTGCAATAGCCCCTTTTTTCAGAAGAACCAGGAAAGGTCACTATGTGGCTTTGGGCCCCAGCTCCGATGGCAGATTTCTGACCGTGGTATTTGAACTGAAATCCAACGGACTCATTCGAGTGATCACGGGTTGGGACATGGATCAGGCTGAAAGGCGATATTGGCGCAAAAATACTCAAAGATGAATTCATGCGCAGCGAGGTTAAGCTATGAAAGAAAAGAGAACGAAGCGAAAACTCACGGATGAAGAGTATTACGATTCTCGCGGTGTTTTAAGAGAGATTCTGGATCAAGACATTGAATTGAGTCTTGACGAGGCGCTTCGACAAGACATCCTTGAAGGCAAAAGAAAGAGAAAGCTGAAAAATGTATCCATCAAGATGGATCCCCTATATTTGCAGTCCATTCGGAAGATCGCGACTCAGAAGGGTTTACCCTATCAAACTCTCGTACGGCAATGGCTTACGGAGAAAGTTAGAAAAGAATTAAAGTTGGCCTAGCTGAATACGATCGAAACGTGCTAGACCTCCTAACCCGAGAAACACTCAATTAATTCTACGAACTTTCCGGCAAGCGGATGCTGAACGTGGATCCTTTGCCCGGCTCGGTGACAAAAGAAATATCGCCGCCGATTCGCTCACAAATCATTTTGCTGATAGCCAGTCCGAGCCCTGTTCCTCCATATTCGCGCGTCGTTCCGGTGCTCGCCTGCTTGAACGGTAAAAACAGAGTTCTGACTTGATCGGGCGGCATTCCAATTCCGGTATCAACAATTACGAACACCACGCTCCCATCCGACCGCGTAGCATTCATGGTGATGGTTCCCTCGCGCGTGAATTTGCATGCATTATCAAGCACTGACATCAGGACCTGTTTGACCCGCGAACGATCAGAATGCATGACTTCCGCATCGCCGGACACATGAACCGAGAGCGTGTTCGCATTCTTTTCAGCTTTCGTTTGAGTTTCAGCAGCGCACTCAACCTGCAGTTCCGAAACAGAAAATTTCGTTACACTGAGCTCCATCATCTCCGCTTCAAGAATCGAGAGATCGAGAATCTGACTGATGATGCTTAACAACTGCTGTCCCGCCGATTTGATCTTTTCGATGTCGGCAATTGAATTTTGCAACCCGGCATCTTCAGCGTCTTCTTTCAGCAAATCGCTGTACCCAATGATGTGATTCAAAGGCGTCCGCAATTCATGATTCATGTTGGATAAGAAAATGTTTCGCGCCTGGTTTGCTGCTTCTGCCTCCGCATGAGCCTTCCTGGCCTCTTCGATGGCAAGTTCGAGCGCGATCGCCCGCTCCTCGCGCTCGTTCAATACGGCGCTTAGGACGAGAG
>JBKKAT010000906.1:0-4996 GCA_046714535.1 Acidobacteriota bacterium
ATCATCGCCGGAACCGGTCAATAGTGTCCGCGGTATGCGAATCACGCCGCGCGGATCGGGGATAACCCGGCGTTCAAACGGGGATGTATGGTCCTTAGTCAGGCCATCGAAGGCAACTGTTCGCGAATCAGCAGTCTTCAGAAGTGGAGGACCTACAAGCAGGCTTGATATGGGTTTCTTTTGCGCATAACCCTCTGTTGCGGGACTGATTTTCTGCTGAAGCTGATTGCCTAAGTTAGCCTGCTGCGCGGTGCCTGACATCTGATACTCCGCTTTGACCGATGTGCCGGCACCGGCAGGCGCTTTTTTTTCAGCAATTACGCTTGCGATGGGAGCGATCAGTGCTTTCGCTTTCTTTTCTTCCGTTACTTTTGGTTCCGCCGTACTTGCCTGTTTATACAGATTTGCCTTTCCTGCTTTCACTTCCATTGTTTTCTCCTGCAATTGTTTGTTCGAACAGGTTAAAGCAAGTGCTGTGCCATGCTAAAAAGCAGGGTGGACCGACAAGGGATGCAGACTGAGAGGCGGGAAAAGCTTGATTAGGCGTTTGCCAAGACGCAAGTTTTTTGCTTATTGGCAAAAAAGAATCGATCTAAATCTCATCTTTCAAATTCAGATTTTTTACCAAACGATAAAGATGATTGGGATTCAGTCCCAGACGCGATGCGGCTTCATTGTAGTTTCCTTTGGTTCCTTCAAAAGCTTTCAACACAAGATCCCGTTTGAATTGCAGGAGCGCATCCTGATAAGCGAGAGGTCCTGATTGCGAAGAAACGGCTCGCTTTTCCAGCACGGTTTCGGGAAGGTCTTCCAACTCGATCCATTCCGATGTACCCAATGCGACGGCGCGTTCTATGGCGTTTTGCAGTTCGCGAACATTGCCGGGCCAGTCGTATCGCAACAAACATTCTTTGACTTCCGGTGAGAAACCGTGAATCCGGCGTCCAACTTTCATCGCAAACCGGGAGACAAAATATTGCGAAAGCAACAAAACGTCTTCACCAAGCTCACGCAGGGGAGGCATTGTGAGCGTTACGACGTTCAGGCGATAGTAAAGATCTTTCCGGAACTTACCCTCTTCGATCATTTTCTCTAAATTCTGATTTGTTGCTGCAATAACTCGTATGTCCACTGTTACCGGACGCGTTCCGCCGATACGTTCAAATTGGCGTTCTTGAAGGACACGAAGAAATTTTGCTTGTAAAGCAGGAGCAAGCTCGCCGATTTCATCCAGAAAAAGAGTCCCTTCATCTGCGGATTCGATCTTCCCCTTCTTCTGCTGGAATGCGCCGGTGAAAGCCCCTTTCTCATAACCAAGCAATTCACTTTCCAACAAGGTTTCCGGAATGGCAGCGCAGCTGATTGAGATCAACGGACCGTTGCGCCGAGCACCCCCGGCATGAATCGCTCTGGCAGCGAGCTCTTTTCCTGTTCCGCTTTCACCGTAAATCAAAACGGTGGTGTCCAGCGGAGCGATTCTCGAGATCAACTGTAAAGCTTTGCGCACCGGTTCGCTTTCTCCCACTATGGGGCCGCCCGCCAGTAACTTCTGATGCAATTGCTCGTTCTGACGCCGAAGTTCCTCCTTCTCACGAAGATGCAGTAAAACCGGAGATACCAGAGCGGCAACCACAGAAGCGATCTGCAAATGATCTTCCTTAAATCCAAGTGGGTCTGTGGTATCCATATAGAGCAGACACAAAACTTGATCGAGCCAGGTAAAAGGAACGCAGATCACGGACTGGATCTGGCTCCCGGAAAGGGATTCCGGAAGCGCAAAATTAGAAGCGAGAAGGGCAATCTTTTCATGGATTACTTTTTCGCTCAGACTCTTACTGAATTTTGGAGCACGCTGCTGCTTCGGAAAACGCGAAGCCAAAATGCTTTCACTGTTTGTTTCTATAATCGATGCGTGTTCATAAGGTACGAATTCGAGTAGCAGGTCAAATAGTTTTTCGGAAAAAGCAATCACATCCGTTGCGCCGTTAAGAGCCTTGCTGATGCTGGCAAATACTTTCACCGTCTTTGTTGCAGGTGAGGGCGTTTCACCCAGGTAGACAGAATCTTCAATCCGCAGAGTTAGCGTGGAGCCGCCTTGAAGTGAATCATCGACAACCGGGAATTCGGGAAAGCTTTCCTCGTTTGTTAGGAAGAGAAAAGTGGAGGTGCCGATTTCGATTCGATCGCCATGATTCAGAGTACGCTCATGAACCGGAATGCCGTTTACAAATACACCATTCCTGCTCTGCAAATCGCGGACAACATAAGTATCTGATTGTTTCTCGATCGAGCAGTGTTTCCGCGAAAGGAGTAGATCACCGATGTAAACCTCATTGCTTCGTTCCCGACCCAGGACAATCGTTTCGTCCGGAAGTTCAATCCGGCTACCTTTGATCGGCCCAAACATGCACACCAGGAAAGGATTCATCCTCTCCATTATTTCCCAAAGTCAGTCACATCGCAAAGATTGATTACCACGCTAGTTATGAGAGTGGGTTAAAAGCGCCTGCAAAACCACTCTGTAAATTTGCCAGAAGGCAAATTTTTTTGCATTTTGGTCAAAAAACGAATCCACCTTTTGTCCAATTGAGTGGATGCTGGAGAGCATGACTTTCCGGTCCTACCTCCCATTTTAGGATGGCGCGTTACTTGCTTTAACGCGATCGAACGACATTCTAGAGGAGAATCATGGACGTAAAATCATCAAGTCTTTATCGAGAGGCAAGTGCGACTGAAACAAAGGCAGCTGACGTAAAGGCAGACGTAAGAATAAAGTCGACAAACGCTAGTGAGGTAGCCTTAGCCAGTAAGGAAGGAGTGTCTGCACACGACTCGTTGCTACGACGGTACAGCCGCCCGCTCGCCCTGTCGCTCGTGGTGGCAGCGCTGGTGCTGATGATGACGTCCTTAGCGTCGGCGGCAGATCCTAAGCCATTCCCGAATGCTGGGGCCTGCACTCGTTATTTTCGCGCCTGGCACTTCGGCAACGACAATTATCAGGACAAATTCGAGGTCTGCCTCGAATTCATGGGCGTGAATAAGTACTGCAAGGAGCGTGACGCCTTTGTGGCCGTTGGATATGTCGATGCCACCGGCGCGGAAGGGGGAAACCTGCGTGCCCTCAGGTGCTCCCCAATCTCTCGCCCACTTCCCATCGACAAGCAGTTCGTTCGCATCTGGGAAGGCATCGGCGAGGGTCTGATTACGGCGGCGCCGTTCGTCGCCGAGGGGGTGCTCGGCCTCACCTGCGTGTACGGACAGATCTATGCCTGCGCGGTCCTGGCGTTGCAAGTCTCCGAACAGGCAGGCGCGAAGATCCCCGGCGAGGTCGGTGATGCGATCTACATCGCTGCCAAGGCGCCGCAGTGCATCGATGGCGACATCGTCGCCTGCGCCTATCTCGGGGTGCGCGGCGCGAAGTCCGTCGGTCTGGAGATCCCGGGTGTCGCAGCCATCGACGTTGTCGTAGACGCGGAGAAGTGCAACGACGGAGATTTCGCGGCCTGCGTTCGCCTGGGGAAAGAGGCCGCGGACGCTGGCGGAATCGAGACCGGAAAGGCCTTCGGCACCTTCGTCGATGCTCAGACATGTCTCGATGGCGACGACGATGCGTGCTACACCCTGGCCAAGGAAGCAATCGGGGACAATGTGCCGTTGAAGGGTGTCGCCGAGGGCGCCGAGAGCGCACGAGCCTGTGACGGTGGCGTTACCCAGGAGTGCATCCGGCTCGGCAAACAGCTGGCATCGGCGGGATCGGGGCTAGTCGCGGTCGTGCCGAGGATCGCGCCCTTCGGCGCCAATGCCTGCACCTCCGTTGCGAATACCGACGGCGCAGTGGATCTCGCTTCGGCTTGGGAGGACAGCAGCGCTACATCCGTCGCGGTGTATCCTTCCGACGGCGCTCGCTTCACCGCGCCGTTTCAGGGCAGCCGACGTCAAGGCGGCTGGGCCGCTACGGCGAAGTGGGCGGCCGCTGACTTCACGGGGGATGGCCAGACCGATCTGCTCGCCATATGGGACGATGCACACAACAACACCCTCACCATGCGGCAGTCCGCCGAGAGTGGTTTCACGGTCGCGCACTGGCTCATCCGGGCCGGGACCTGGGCCGGAACTTCGGTGTGGTTGCCGGGCGACTTCGACGGCGACGGTCACATGGACGTCGCCGTTGCCTGGAACGACCAGACGCAGACCTCGATCGCGGTCTACCGGTCGGATGGCGCCCGATTCATGGCACCGGTGCAATGGAGCGTGCGCGATGGAGGCTGGGGCGACACGGTGAAGTGGGCGGTCGGCGACTTTACCGGCGACGGCAAGGCCGACCTCGCGGCCGTATGGGACAACGGCGGAACCAATACAATTACCGTTCGCCAATCGACCGGCTCGGGCTTCGTGCCCAGGCACTGGGCGAGCAATGCCGGCGGCTGGAACGAATCCTCCGTGTGGCTGGCGGGCGACTTCAATGGCGATGGTCGTCTGGATCTCGCCGGGGTCTGGCACGACGGGACTTCTGTCTCAATAGCCGTCTACCCGTCGAGTGATGGTCGCTTCGCGGGCTGGAGCCAGTGGAGCGAACGCGGCGGCGGCTGGATCGACGAGGCGCGATGGACCTCGGGCGACTTCAATGGCGATGGGAAGACCGACATCGCGGCCATCTGGAACAATGGCGGAACCAACACGATCACGGTCCGGCAATCGACCGGCTCCAGTTTCGTGCCGGTGCACTGGGCGAGCAACGCCGGTGGCTGGAGTCCTTCCGCTGCTTGGTGCGCGGGCCAGTTTCCCGATAGGATCGGGAGTGACCGGTTCGATGATCTCGCCGATACGGTGCGCGCGACCCGCACGCCCGCTACCATCAAGCCGCAACCCAGGGTCAGACCTGAGGGGACCGCACTCAGATCGTCGGTGTTGTCGATCTGCGATGCTGCGCAGCAAGCGCGCGCGAGAAACTCACCAGCCGCGCCTGGCCTCGAACAAACGTGCCTCACCATTAAAA
>JBKKAT010000907.1:0-3060 GCA_046714535.1 Acidobacteriota bacterium
TTTCAAGACAGCGATGACGAAGTGCGACAAAAAGCAGTCTTTTCCATTTCGCAGCTAAAGAGACAACTCGGGATTCCAGCCCTGATCAGGATTGCCACGAATCATAAGGCGCCGGGAACACGGGAAGAGGCGATCTTCTGGATCGGACAAACCGGAGGAGCAACGGAAGGGGAGATGCTGGAGAAAGTAGCGCGTCAGGATCCGATTGGCGATGTCAGGAAGAAAGCAATCTTTTCGATCTCTCAGATGAAGAAAGACATCTCGATTATGCGGTTGGAGCGAATCGCAAAAACACATCCAGATACGGAAATGAGACAAGAAGCGATCTTCTGGCTCGGTCAGATGAAAGATACCCGGGCAAAGAAGGTGCTTTTGCAGATTCTTAAAAAATAGCAGAGATCTTTATTTGTCTGTTGCGCGGATTTCCCCTACTTATGAAGGAGGGGATTAGGGGGAGATGCTGCTTCCCTCCGTTTCAGCTTCATGTTCTCTCCTTTTGAATACTTCATTTCTTCTTACCATATTCTATTAAACAAAACTCGCGTTTTCTTTAGACCGTCGTTTGCGAAGTTGCTGTAAAATTGCGTCCATGAGAAAACGCCTTTTACTTCTAAGCTCTTTTTTATTTATCGCAGGCATCCTGAATGCCGGTCCGTTGGAAACTGAACTTCAGAAAATCATGAACCGGCCCGAATTTCGTCACGCCACATTTGGAATCCAATTTCTATCACTCGAAAAGAAACAAACTCTTTATGCACTGAATGCAGATAAGTTTTTCATTCCCGCATCAACGACGAAATTAATCACTGCCGGCAGCGCGATGGAGATCCTTGGGCCTGACTATCGTTTTCACACACGTGTTTACCGCACCGGTTCGATCACAGAGGGAACACTTCAAGGAGATGTTGTACTGGTGGCGAGTGGCGATCCGAATTTGTCGGGACGAGTCACGGAAAACGGGACTCTATTATTTGAAAATGAAGATCACTCATACGGAGGGGAGCACAGCCGGGGCGTTGGAGAACCGTTGCTGATCATCCGCAAATTGGCGAAACAGATTGCCGGTCACAAAATTAAAAGAATCAGCGGACGAGTCCTCGTTGACGCAACTTTGTTTAAGCAGGGAGACCGCGAGCTTGGCACCGGTGTGGTTATTGCTCCCATCGTAGTGAACGATAACGTTCTGGATGTTCTCGTGAAACCTGGCGATTCAGAAAACGCTCCCGTTGTGTTGAAGGTGGCTCCTTTAACGTCGTATGTGCGCATCGTAAATCGCGCAATCACCGGAAAAAGCGATTCCGATCCTGACCTGAGATGGGATTCGGATGTAGAAAACAGCGATGGCTCGAGAACCGTCACTCTCGCTGGTTCCTTTCCAGCAAAGGGACCAGAAACAATGTTCAGCTACGCAGTCCCGGATCCTGTGCGATATGCGGAAGTTCTGCTCACGGAAGCGTTGCGCGAAGAGGGCATTCTTGCAGACCCGAGGTTGAAGGAGGATCAGCCAGATTTCAAATCGCTCACAAGCATATACACATCCGAAAATCAAATTGCAGAGCACATCTCACCACCGATGAAAGAGGAGATCAAAATCATCCTCAAAGTGAGTCAAAATTTGCATGCAAGCATGATGCCCTATGTTTTTGCTTCGCTCATTGCAAAAAAGGAAGCACCGCAATCAGGTTTCGATTTAATGCGAGACTTTCTCACAAAAGCCGGCCTGCAACATGATGGTGCGTCCCAGGAAGATGGCGCGGGGGGCTCGGCGAACTTTACTCCGGAATTCATGACCAGTTATCTTGCGTACTGGGCAACGCACAAAGAGGCGAAAACATTTCACGATGCTCTGCCGATACTGGGCAAGGATGGAACGTTATTTCTGATTCAGACAAATTCTGCTGCTGCCGGTAAGATTTTCGCAAAAACCGGAACTTATGGGAGGTCCGATCTCCTGCACAAACAAGTGATGGTGGATAGCAAAGCACTGTCAGGCTACATGACGACAAAAAAGGGAACCCGGCTTGCCTTTGCCATTTTTGTAAACCATGTCCCGGTCAGCTCAAAACCGAATGCGATTCGCGAAATCACCGGTCAAGCTATGGGAGAGATCGCGGCCGTAGCTTACGAGCTCCTTTAGTTTCACTCGCCTGAGAATGGTCCGACGATCTCCCGTGTAATCCAGCCGCCATAATACTGCGCGGGCTCAGGAATCACGCGTTCACCATTTACGAAGCAAGCATCCATCAACTTCGGATAGAAAGCGATGTGATCTCGAATCATTTCATACCCGCTGGTAGGTTTTGGATAACTCCATGCCGCGCTGTCATGTGTCTTTGTCTTTCCCTTCATGTTGTAGTAGAAGGCCGTTCCTTTAAATTCACAGGTGGAAGTTCGCTTGGACACGGTCAGATACTCCATCTGGATATCTTCCCGCGGAATGTAGTAAACGGGTGGATGCCCGGTTTCCAAGACCCGAATCGCGCGCTTCGTTTCGGCAATCACAACACCATCATAGAGGACACGTACTTGCTTTGAAGTTTTCTCGACTTTTGGCGGACGCGGATAATCCCACACGGATTCCTGACCAGGTCCAGGTTCAATTCTTTTTGGTTTCACTTCATCTGCTATAACGGAGAAGGTGATGATTAGAAAGATAAGTGTGAATGACTTCATAAGCTCATTATAAGCTGCGGACGGGACGTCCGCGGCCCATAATGCAGGCGGGACGCCTGCGCTCCATAATGCGATCCCCTATGCAGGCCGGAGGCCTGCGCTCCCCTGTGTTACCATGAGGAGAATGGGCGAAGGAAAATTTCCGCGTCGAACTTTTCTTGCCGGCTCACTCGCGGCCCCTCTTATCATTCCCGCGTTCGCTTCTTCGACTCCAAAGTTACGCGTGGGTGTGATCGGCGCAGGCGCATTTGGCGGATGGACCGCGCTCTTTCTTCAACGCAAGGGTGCTCAAGTCACTCTGTTCGATGCCTGGGGACCCGGAAATGCGCGGGCCAGCTCCGGTGGTGAAACCCGCGTCATTCGCGGCGTCTACGGACCAAACCGCAT
>JBKKAT010000908.1:0-5081 GCA_046714535.1 Acidobacteriota bacterium
TTCAAAGCTGTGCAACAGCAATACTCCGCGCAAAAAAAGTGCCTGCGCTTCCTGTTTGCCGGTCGCAGGAAAATGGATGGTTCCTAAATTTTGTTGAGCTCCTGCAACCGATGCGAAAACTAAAAGCAGAACTATAAGCGACTTCATGAACCTTATTTTAAACGCCAAGACGCCAAGGTGCCAAGTATGGAGCGCAGGCGTCCCGCCGGCATTATGGGCCGCGGACGTCCCGTCCGCATTCCTTTACCCTCCCGTGCAACCGTAAATCGCGCAGCCCCCGTGATCAGACCAGCAAAGCGAATGATGCGTTGTGCTGCAACGGCCGCAACGAAACGTTTCCGAGGCTTCCAACACTCCTCTACAATACGGACAGGCTCGCTGAGTAGAAACATTTTGCACCGCATAATTCTTTTGAAACATTGTTTCCCAATCAAACCGACCCGTTATCTGCATCACAACAAAAAGTGTAAGGATGCAAAGGATCGTCACAGCCAACCCTGTGTATTGTTCGAAGAAAAATGTGTACGAGAAGAGGACAAGGTAGACGAACTGCGCAGCGGCCACTTCGATAAACGCAAAACGCTTTCCTACAACGAGTCTCATATAGGAGACCACCAGAGCTATGGAGACGCAGGAACAAAGCAGAAAGGACAGATGAATGGATATGTGATCCACAAGATAAGCGAGAAGCAAATGGAAACTGAAAAAAGAAATGCTCACGAAGAAATAATTCATCGGGTGAAGTTTTGTTTTACGAATTCCGGTGAAAATAAATAAAAGAAAAAAGAAGAGGAAGAGGGAGACGGGAGCCGAACGGGTCACCTCCGCTACCCAGGGTCCTGGATTGAGCTTGTGCGGCATCGCCATGCCGATAGTCACTCCGGAAAGTAAATTGGAATAGTTCCACTTCAATTCCCATCCGCCATCGATCCTGTTTTTCCCCGAAGGAGAAATGCTATTTTCGGGAAAGTCGATCTGGTCGAAATTCGTTTTCATGTTCAGCGAGAAGTTCTTGATTTGTGTGACGTCGGCGCCGAAGTCATACCACCATTCATCCAGACCATGTGAGGAATAAGTGATTTCAATGACTTGCGTTTCTTTCGGATTCAAACTCAGTTGGTGTGTCAAAGTGGCCGTATTGATCTGGATGTTTTGGGCCTCTTTGCCATTCACTTTCACCCGGAAATTGTCATAAACCGCTCCCGGACTCGGAAAAACAAAATCCACAAATATTTCGCGCTGGTCTGTAAAAGGATTTTGTACGGAGTAAGTCCCGGCAAAATTTACACTGTAAGTCGAGTACCAGAGTAAGCCCCTTCTGCGATGATCTAAATTCAAACGAACATGAATGTCGCTGTTCGACAAAGGGAAGGGATGTTTCAAAGTTTCTACTTTTGCTTCTGAGATCGTTTCGCCCCCGCGGATTGTCTGAACCGTGGTTTCATTTTGCGTAACGAAATAAACCAGAGGAGCAAGTTGTCTGTGGGGAGCGCCCCAGAGTTTTCCCACGTCGCTCTTCAGCTTCGAATCTTGCTGATGCGTTCTGAATTCCATATGAGTGCCAAGGAAAAACCAGGCCACCGCGGTACAAGTGTAAATAAACGTGATCGCCAGAATCCGCTTAATCATCAACTCACCTCCGAGCAGCACAAAGCAAAATGCTGGCCAGGCTTTTCCCCTGGGAAAGCGGCCCATTTCTGTTGTTTTATGGACACACGTTGTGTATCATTCGCAGCAGCATGGACCGTCGTGAATTTCTCAAGGCAGCTGGAGCATTCGCACTCTTTCCGAATTGGAACACAACACCGGACACGATCCTTTACAACGCCCATATCCTGACAATAGGGACCACTCAACCGCGAGCGGAAGCAATCGCAATCGCCGGAGAACGAATTTTGGCGATTGGCAAAAGCGATAAGGTCCGTTCACTTGCGAGTGCGCGAACGAAACAGATCGATATCGAAGGGAAAACTGTTGTTCCGGGATTTATCGATGCTCACACTCATCCTGCGTATGCCGGGCGATATCATTTGCGCGCGGTCGATTGTGATCTTCGCTCGATCGCAGAAATTATTTCGGCACTGCGCGAACGGTCAAAGAAAACGCCACCCGGAGAATGGGTGCTTGGATTCAAGTACGATGACACAAAAACATCGGAGCGCAGGTTCCTGACTCGCGCGGATTTGGATGCCGCAAGCGCCGCGCATCCGATTCTAATAACGCACCGCGGCGGGCACACAGCATACGTCAATTCCATGGCAATGAAACTGGCCGGAATTGCGGACAACGCTGAGGATCCAGAAGGTGGCAAATTCGAACGGGATCCTGGTTCCGGGAAATTGACCGGACGCTTGCTGGAAACAGCAACGGAGCCATTCTGGCGCGTGATCCCATTCACCTTTTCGCGAGAAGAAAATCGCGAGGCGGTAAAGCTGATCTCGAAAATGATGAGCCGGGCCGGCGTAACTTCGGTGACCGATGCCTACGGTTCTCCGGAGGATTTAGTTGCTTATCAGGATGCGCACCATGCGGGCGAACTAGCTACTCGTGTCTACTGCATGATAGGAGTCTCCGAAATCGACAAAATGATCCAGGCAGGAATCCGGACCGGCTTCGGGAATGAATGGGTGCGCGTCGGGGCAATGAAAATGACCTGCGACGGTTCGATTTCAGAACGAACGGCGCGCCTTTCCAAACCCTACGTCGGGCGCCCGGACGATTTCGGAATCCTGGTCACGCCGGAAGAAGAACTGTATGCGAACGCCTTAAAAGCGCACCGCGCCGGCTGGCAAATTGGAATCCACGCAAATGGGGATGTCGGCATCGATATTACTCTACGCATTTACGAGCGCCTTCAAAAAGAACATCCGCGAAAAGATCCGCGTTTCCGAATTGAACATTGCACGATCATCAACCCGGATTTGATTCGCCGGATGAAAGCGTTGAATGTGATTCCCAATCCATTTTCCACCTATGTTTACTACCATGGTGAAAAGATGAAAGAGTATGGCGCGGAGCGTCTCGAACAGATGTTTGCCGTGAGAAGTTTTCTGGATGCGGGGCTTCGCGTCACGCAGACTTCCGATTATCCGCCCGGACCGTTCGAGCCGATGATGGCGCTTCAATCGAGTGTTACGCGAACCGATATTAACGGAAACATATGGGGCGCATCCCAAAAAGTTTCCGTGGAAGAAGCTCTGCGCGTTGGAACCATTCATGGCGCTTATGCCTCATTTGAAGAATCCTCAAAAGGCTCACTGGAAGCGGGAAAGCTCGCGGATCTCGTGGTACTGGGACAAAATCCGCTCCAAACGGCCCCCGCAAAGTTGATTGAGATTCCCGTAGAACGTACGATGATTGGCGGAAAATGGGTACATGGCCAATAGTGATGAGCGCCGGCTTTAGCCGGCATTGATGGTCGCGGGCTTTAGCCCGCGCAATTTTGGATGCCACAAATGACTGAACCAATTCCAAACGTTTCACCGGAATTATTTTTGAAACCGCAAATTCCTTTCAAAAGAGTGCTGCGTTAAAAGCCGCGATTGAGTTGGATCTATTTACACAAATAGACGAGGGTTGTTCTGCAAAAGAGTTGTCAAAACGGTGCAAAGCATCCGAACGGGCATTCGAATTTTAAGTGATTTCCTGGTCGTTCACGGATTGATGCAGAAAGAAGGTGACATTTACATATGCACACCGGATAATCAGGTATTCTTGAGCAAGAAATCTCCCGCGTACCTGGGTGAAAGTATATGCAGTCCTCAAACCGGACGGAAAAGCGATCATTCTGGAATTCGTGCCGAATGAAGACCGCGTACGCCAAAAAATACCATTCTGGCGCATGGAGCAGAGCATTGTCTACGGCATGAAAGAGTTCGGCTACAAACAAAACTTTAATGCGTAAACAAGTTCAACGCAGGGTTATGGACAATGCTCTGCCACTACTCGGCCAAAGGGAATAGTGCCGCCAGGATTCGATCCGTGCGATTGCGCCAGTTCGGCCAGCCGGCTCCCTCATGAACTTGACCGCCTGCAGGCTTGTACCCTTTATCGCGGAGGAATCTGTAAAATTTCTCGTTCTCCGTAGCGTTGTCCCAGCCCTCAAGATCAGAACGGTAATCATAGAGTCCCCAATCGATGTAGATCCGAAGAGGAAGCTTCTCAGCGCCCTGGATGGCATCACGGACAGGATTCGCGAGATGCTCCTGCAAAAAGGCCGACTGAGTTGCAACTCCACCGAATAAATCCGGATGCGCAAAAGCCAAATACAGCGCGTAGTTTCCTTCGTATCCGGTGCCCATCACCGCGCGATGCGTGGCTTCATCACTTGTTTTATAGTGTGTATCCACAACCGGAACAATCTCCTTGGCTATCATCGCCACAAGAGCCTTCATTTCATCGGCAGGATTTTCGATCGGTTCCGGTCCGGTTTTCAGCTCCTTCAAATAAACAACGATCATGGGATTAACCGAATTTCCAATCAGGTTATCCAGACTATTTGTAAATGCCCCCTGAGTCTGAACTTCAGGACCGCCGAAAAGATAAAGCGTGGGAAGAGGCTCCTTCGCCGAACCATAAGAAGCAGGAAGGTAGACTTCAATTTTTGCCGAACTGTCTTTCCGTAATTTACCCGGAATGTTGAGCGTTTCGATCTTTCCTTTCCGGTCCGCAGGCGCTTCTTTTAAATGCGCTGGCTCTTTCCAACCGGGCATCGCCATCCAGGACAGTGGTTTGCCCCTGCGGTCCACTGTAGTGCGTTTGTTGTGCGGATCAGCGATAATTTCGTCATAGTTCTTCAGGAAACGGTAATTGATTCGAGCATCCGGTTCCAGCGTCGTGGCATAGTAAAAAAGGTCGGTCCCTGCAATGCGTTGCATCGGCTCTTCACGGTGAAAACTCACATGATCTCCCGTGATGGCCACGTCATCCCCGGGGCCGCGATACAGAAAATAAACACGATCAGGCCATTCCACCAAAGGGAATCGCCGAATGGAACTCCAGAAACGATCCACAACTTCTTTCTTGTTGTTACTCTTTTCTACTTCCTCCAGAAATTCTGCGAAACGTGTATTGCTGAAGGG
>JBKKAT010000909.1:0-3222 GCA_046714535.1 Acidobacteriota bacterium
GCTTTAGCCGGCATAAAGCGAAGGCAGGCTTTAGCCTGCAAGCCGATTTAAATGATTTCGATGGTTGTCGCCGGAATTAAGCCCTTCGAATGGCCCTCTGCAAGCAGCTTCTGGATGGCTTCGGTTCCGCGTTCTCCCAGGTCCCGGGTGAAGTGATTGACATACATTCCCACAAAACGGTCCGCGAGTTTTTGCTCGGTATTTCTCGCGTATTTCATCGCGTATTGCATTGCTTCCGTGCGATGCTCCAACCCGAAATCGATGCTTTGCTTCATGAATTCCGAAATTTGTTGACACAATTCACTTCCGAGGTCCTTGCGCACTGCGTTCACACCGAGCGGCAAAGGAAGGGATGTTCTTTCGTACCACCATTCTCCCAGATCCAGAACCTTTGCAAAGCCTAGCTTCGAATAGGTTAGTTGACCCTCATGGATGATCAGCCCGGCGTCAGCATTCCCGCTCTCGACGGCATCAAAGATTCTGTCAAAGGGGACCACTTCATACTGAAAACTTCCCAGACAGAGTTGAAGAGCGAGAAACGCGGTGGTGAGTTCTCCCGGAATCGCAATCTTCTTATCACGCAACTGCTCTATAGAAATTTGCTCGCGGGATACAACAATCGGACCATATTTTTCTCCGATGCTTGCGCCGTGCTGGAGTAGCGCGTACTCCGATGCAACGTGCGCATAAGCATGAACGGACAGCGCAGTCACTTCCAGCTTCTTTTCTAACGCCCAACGGTTCAGCGTTTCGATGTCGCGAAGAATGTGCTGAAATTCCAACTCACCGGTGTCGAGTTTATCGTGGGCAAGCGCATAAAACATGAAAGCATCATCCGCATCGGGGCTATGTCCAACCTGTATTTTCATGTTCTTATAATAGCGTTTTGCCGAGAAGCGGAGCCATTTGATGTAACGTTTTCTGGAGCTCATCAAAAGCCTGAAAATCGATGCTTTGAGGCCCATCGCTTTTTGCTGCTTCCGCTTGATGATGGACTTCAATCAGCAGACCATCTGCGCCGGCAGCCAGCGCAGCGCGGGAGAGTGGCAGAATCAGGCTTCGTTTTCCTGATGCATGGCTGGGATCTACAAAAATCGGCAAATGAGATAGTTGTTTGATCAAGGGCACCGCACTGATATCCAGTGTGTTTCGCGTAGCCTTTTCAAAAGTACGGATTCCACGTTCGCAAAGAATCACTTGATGATTGCCGGCCTGCAGGATGTATTCGGCCGCTAACAAAAATTCATCGAGTGTCGCACTCATGCCTCGCTTCAGGAGTACCGGCTTTGTCTGTTTTCCTGCGGTCTTCAGCAACTGAAAATTTTGCATATTGCGAGTTCCGATTTGAATCACATCCGCGTATTCGGCGACAACCGGGAGGTGTCCGGAAGAAACTGCTTCCGTTACTACTTTCATGCGGAATTGATCGGCTGCCTTACGGATGAATCGCAATCCTTCCTCTGCAAGCCCCTGAAAAGCATAAGGGGACGTGCGAGGTTTGTAGGCGCCTCCACGAAGGAATTGAATGCCGGTGAGTGACAATTGCTGCGCAATCCCGGAAATTTGCTCCTCGGACTCCACAGCGCAAGGACCCGCAATCATCACAAAATGTTTTGGCTGGATGGTGATGTCGCCCACCGTAATCGTGGACTCTTGCGTTGCCGCTTTCCGTTTCACAAGTTCATAGGGTGGAGTGATGCGATGTACATCCTGAACACCGGGTTGGCTCAGGAAAAAATCCTTGGAAAGGAGCGTTTGTTTGCTGTAAATACGAAGGATCGGTTCGCCGTTTCCAACGATCTGAAAATCACAGCCAATATCGCGCAGCTTCAGCGTTAGCTGTTCCGTTTCAGCGGCAGTAATATCCTTCTTAAGTACTACAATCATTGAGAGTTAGCCCGGCGGAAAAATAAGCGTTATGATAACAGTTTCAGTTGACCGCGACAAGTGTAGCGACTATTATCAGTTTCCGCAAAAGTTCAGGTTATGAAGTCCAGAATTTATCTTGATTACAACGCTTCAACACCGCTCGATCCACGTATCGCGCGCGAGATGACGGAGAAGATGCAAGTCTTTGGTAATCCTTCCAGCGTGCATGCTGAGGGCAGGGAAGCTCGCGCCCTGGTGGATGAAGCTCGCGTCAATGTGGCGTCCCTTCTGCACTGTGATCACCGGCAAATATTATTTACATCCTGCGGTACCGAAGCAAACAATCTTGCGATCCTGGGAACTGCCCGTGCCAATCAGGAACGCGGGAAGCACATCATCACTTCCGCGATCGAACATTCTTCGGTGAAAAATGCCTGCCAGCAATTGTCTCGCGAAGGATACGAAATTACGTACATTAAACCTTTACCGAACGGAGTCGTAGATCCCAACGAAGTTAAAGCAGCAATGCGAGACGAGACCGTATTAATCACGATCATGCTTGCGAACAATGAAATTGGAACCATCCAACCCATTCCACAAATATGTTCCCTGGCCAAAAAGCGCGGAATTCCGGTTCACACCGATGCCGTACAGGCGGTCGGAAAAATACCTGTCGATGTGGAAGCTCTGGGTTGCGATCTGTTAAGCATTTCTGCGCACAAGATTTATGGTCCAAAGGGTGTCGGCGCCCTTTATTTTAGTGAGGCGATTTCGCTGGCTCCCTTGATGAGAGGCGGCAGTCATGAAAAAGGACTGCGAGCTGGTACCGAAAATGTTCCGGGGATCCACGCACTCGGCTTTGCTGCGAAGCTTTTTCTGGAGGAAGGTTTACCTGAGCTCTTACCTTTGCGGCAGAAGTTAGAAGCAGGATTGGCCGGAACTTCCGTGAAGTTACTTTGTGAGGATGCTCCGCGTCTGCCGAATACAGTGAACTTTTATGCGGCAAATTGGCCCGATGAATCATTGGTGATGGCGTTTGATCTGGAAGGGATTGCGGTGAGTAATGGCTCAGCCTGTTCGGCAGGAGTGATTGAACCATCTCATGTAATTTCCGCTTTAGGGTATAATGACCTCATTGCACGTAGCGTGATTCGTGTAAGCTTAGGAAAATTTACAAAACCTGAAGAGATTGATGTGCTGCTGCGCGTAATTCATGGTCTGGAAGGAGGGGCGGTGGGTTTATGATTATTTCGTGTACTTCCTGCGGGACAAAATATAAGTACGATGAAACCAAGTTAGAAGGTGTCATCAGTAAGAAGGTTCGATGTCCCAAGTGCAAGACAGTCATTGAAG
>JBKKAT010000910.1:0-2741 GCA_046714535.1 Acidobacteriota bacterium
AGAATGCCAGGGTCGCGAACTCAACGTTGGTGGTCAAAATGGCCAGTTGTCCGTAGATTCGAAGATGGAGCGTCGAGGTCCGGCGCTCCATCTGACCCTCCATTTGGAATGTTCGTCCTGCAATTTCAGCCGTTTGCATAAATCCAGAGGACGGTTGACTCGCAGTCCGTTAACATGCTCAGTGAGGTGATGATCATGCGACGACTCTGCTTCTGTTCGTTCCAAGTTTGTGGGCATCCGATTACCCACTCTGGGGAAAACTCACTCCTGGCGATCATGCAATCCGTTTTGCTCCATGATTCGAATACGATCATTCGCGAACGTTCCGTTCCAAACACGATGTCGATGGTAAGCCGGTCTCCGGCAATCGCGCTCGTCCGATACAGATTGCAATCTGGTATCCGGCAACAACCGGTTCCACCAAATTCATGAAATACGGACCAGTCAAACCAGGAAAAATCCCGTTCCTTTGCGGTTCCCGGCGCCAGAACATTCATTTGAGCCCTTGTGTTGTTCATAACGATTAGAAACTTCCCTTCATTTGAAATATCTCGAAGCCGAAGATCGCCTGTAAAATGCAACGATCGTGGCGAGGAGGTAGTTCCGCCGCTTCCTGCAATATTCACGTGTTCCACCTGATTGACGTTAGATGCTAAAATATGCATATTGATATGCATGAGAACGACTCTGAACATTGATGACGATCTGCTGAAACGTGCCTCCAAGTTGTCTGGCGTTTCCGAAAAGACTGCAGTGGTCCATCTGGGACTGGAGGCTCTGATTGCAAAGGAGTGCAGCCTCCGGCTTGCAAAACTCGGCGGAACTGAAAAACGATTGCAGAAGATACGCAGGAGACGTATCAACAAAGGGTGATCTTAGTCGATACTTCAGTCTGGGTTGAACATCTTCGCCGTGGCAGTCCGGAGCTGAAAGCTCTACTGGTGGAAGCTGGGGTGATGTGTCATCAGTTTGTTATTGGCGAGCTTTCATGCGGGAGTCTCAAGAACCGGACCGAAATCCTGAGATTACTGCAATCTCTGCCCATGGCCGTTCTGGCTGAACCCGAAGAAGTTCTGAATCTTGTGGATGAACGGCGACTTTACGGTCGTGGTCTGGGCTGGGTTGACGTAAACCTGATTGCTTCCGCCATGCTCTCCGGCGTTCCATTATGGACTTTGGACAAACCCCTCAATTCTGTTGCTGTGGACCTGGGTTTAGGATTCCGATGATGCATCGGAAAAACTATCCATCCCTAAAAAACCTGGAACCGATCTACAGTCCGTCACCAGCCGCACTGTCAAAAATGCATTCTGATTCATTTTTTTGAAATGAAAATGCGTTTCACATTGTGAAATCTTTTTGCCGCTCTTTCCCCGCAAGGTCAATCTGAATTGATTTTAAGGAACCTTCAATAGCCGTTGGAACTGGATTTCCAAGCGTTCGTCCTTCATTTAGCGCCGCTTGCATAAATCTTGAGGACTCAGGACAAACAATCTTCTAAGATGCTCCGTGAGGTGATGATCATGCGACGACTTCTTCTTTTGACTCTGCTTCTGTTCGGGTCGAGTTCATGGGCTGCCGATTACCCACTCTGGGGGAAACTCACTGCGGGCAATCATGCAATCGGTTTTACTGCGCGATTCGAATACGATCATTCGCGAACCTTCCGGGCCAAATTCGATGTCGATGGTAAACCTGTCACAGGCAATCGCGCTCGTCCGATACAGATTGCAATCTGGTATCCGGCAAGAACTGGTTCCACCAAATTCATGAAATACGATGAATACACCCATCTTGTGGGACAAGAATTGGAATTCGGACCTTTAACAGAGCAAATAATCAATGCAGGCCGGCAACAATTCGCAACGCAACGAAGAAATTTTACAAGCGCATCCCAGGCCGCGATAGACCAACTCCTTCAAACGAAAACCGCAGCGGTAAAGGATGCAACCGCAGCCTCCGGCAAATTTCCGCTAATCGTCTATGCGCCTGGAGCCAGCGGCACAGCTATAGAAAATCCGGTGTTTTGCGAATTTCTTGCGAGTCATGGATACATCGTTGCAGCATTGCCCAGTTTAGGCGCCTATGCGCGAACCGCCACAATTGATCTGACCGGTTTCTATGCGCACATGCAGGACATCGAATTCGTCATCGGCTACATGAAACAGTTTCCCAATGTCGATCCGGATCGCCTTGCGCTGGCTGGATTCAGCATGGGTGGATCGGCGTCAACACTGGTGCAGATGCGGAACTTCGATATCGATGCGGTTGTGTATCTGGATACCGGAATTATCTTCCCCATTGTTGAAAGCTGGTTCCGGCCCTCGAACTACTACAACCCTTCCGATCTGCGCGCAGCGCAACTTTATTTGACGAGAGCGGACGCGCCTGACATCAATGTCAATTTTCTGGACTCCATTCCCTACGCAGACACGTATTCCCTGCTGTTCCCTGAAGGCTACCGCCATGTGGATTTCATCTCAGATGGAATTTTTACCGGCGTGATTCCCGGTTATCTGCCGGAAAAAGTAAAAAATGCTCAACAGTTGTTCGAGTTTATTTCACAGCATTCACTGCAATTTCTAGATGCTTATGTAAAAAAGGATGCGGAAGCCCTGACCTACCTGAAGAAAAAGCCGCAAGAATGGGGTGTTTCTTCCAGTTTTGTAAGCGTCGAATTCAAGCCGGCGGCCAAGGCACCTCCGCGTGAATGGGAATTCGCGAATTTGATTCGTGAAGGT